>JBFZFE010000430.1:0-3884 GCA_041306525.1 Verrucomicrobiota bacterium
GCTGGGGCGAGCGGGTCAATCTGTGTCAAGCACTTAATCCCAGTCCCAGGGCCAGGGCCACCCCCAGCCAGGGCAGATTGGCCGCGGTCTCGTTCCAGGTCCCCAGGACCAGGGCCGGCCAGGTCGCCACCAGGGAAATGGTCACGGGATAGCCCCAGGCCCCGATGGTGTGAAGCGTCCCAGTCCTGTCCGCCAGCCAGGCCTCCGGGGAGACGAAGGGGACCAGCGTCTGGAGTTCCGACCACACCTTGGCCCGTGCGCCCCAGGTGGTCCAGGCGTCCCAAGGAAAGAGGGGTTGCCACCAGACCTCCAGGGCCAGAGGCCCAACCAGCGCGCGACCACCCACAAGAGGATCAGGCCGCAGGCCAGGGCTTGCCAGCGGTTGAGCCGCTCCTTGGCCGCCTGCCAGGCTGGGCTAGCGGGGGAGGGTCGCTGAACCAGCAGGAACACCGCCGCCACCAGCAGCAAACCGGATACCGTCAAAGGCAACCCGCTACCCAAGGGCCAGCCCAACGCCCCCTGGAGCCACAATAACCCCGCGACGCCGATCGTCCCCAGGAGATAGCCATAGCCCAGAAGCAGGGGCCATCTTCCGGGGAAAGGTTCCCCTCATACCAGACGCAGCCATGGCGTCATGGCTAGCCATGGCAGGAGCAAGGCCAACCCAACCAGCCACCAGGCCATCCCTATTTCCCTCCCTTTACGCGATACAGGGTGCCAAAACCAGGGACTTGGTCAAGGAATTCCACGGGGACCGCTACCTTGTTATTAATCAGGAGCCCTTGCTGCTGGTCATAGCGGGCCATCTCGGGTTGGGCCAATACCAAAAGGTGGTCCCCCCCGTGAATCCGCCCCAGGGATGGCAAGCGATCCGTGGCGAAAACCCGGTGAGGGAGAAAATGATAGCGTGCCCGGTGGGTTACATAACCGCTGGGATCCTTGCTCAGGATAAATAACCGCGTAGGCTGTGCGGGGAGGGCCTGGCGCGTCCGGCCCACGGCCTGGGCGATGCGGGCGTTAGTCCTAGCCCCTGGCCGTTCCGTGACGGGCAGGTGGCCATTACGCTCGTAGGTCTCGACCAGACGGCTGGCTAGTTGCCGCTGCCAGCGCAGGTCCAGTGCCAAGCATCCGGTGAGGAAGAGGATGGCCAGCCCCCCCATGATCTGGCGCGCGGAGCGCCGACGGATCGGCAGGACCACAGCAAGCCGGCCAGCGCCACCCAGAGCGCAACCAGTGAGACCGGGGTTAACCGCTGGTTGAGAGACGGGACCCCGGCATGGAAATTGATCGAACGCCCGCTCCAGGGTTCCAGTTTCAGCCAATCCCCCATAAAGGTATTCAGCCGGTCCCCAACAGCCAGGGGCTGGGTAACCCTGCCCCGCTCCGCGGGTAATGCCGGACCGGGGGAGGTCGCGCCTGGCCCGACGGGGTTGTACAACCAGAGACCTAGCCAGAGCAAGAGACCACCACCCAAGCCCGCCAGGATCAGGTGACCTGCAAACCAAAGGTGTTTCATGTGAGTGATGATGTTCTGTATCATTGAGGCGACTCCTTGCGTCTGGCCCCTCGGCTCCACCTGGCCCCCTTTCCAGGCTGGACCACATGATACCTCAGCCGGTTCCGCTACCGGTATGGCGAGGGGTCCAGGGCCTGTTAGACGTCACCCGCTGGCAGGGCGTGGCAGAGGTGGTTGTTGCGTTGTAACAACAAAAATCGCCATAAACCAGCCTTAGGGGTCGGCTAGTAGCCCGGTATGCAACAAAAGAGTGTCAGTGGGGCAAAAAAGTTGCAGTCACCCATTGACAGTCTTCCCGGGGCTGGCTAAGCTACAACCATGATCTTCGATATGCCTGTAGCATATTATTGCAGCTTCGTGGTTCATGCCGCTTCTTGAACGTGCAAATAGGATACTTGGACTGGACCGACCCTGATGATGACTACTCCTTTAACGGCCCGCCTGCTGAGTTGTGTAGCGTTTCTGGCTCATGGGTCGGCGTTTGCTGACAACAGTGCGGCCCCGTCCACCCCGCCGGTTGAGCCACCGTCATCCTCCTCCGAACACCACCCGGCATTTCCGACCCTGTCCGAAATCAGGTCGGCTGAGGTGGGGGTGACGTCCGATCCAGGTAAGGGTGAGGTTGTTGGGCTTGATGTTCTGAAGCAAAGGGCGCAGGATCGCTGGGGGGCTATGATCGATAGGAACTTTTACCGTGCCTATGAGTATTGCTCCCCCGCCTATCGCGCGCTCTTCTCTCCCAAACAATTCGCGGCGAAGTTCGGCTCAACCAAACTGGATTGGGAGAGTGTAACGGTCGATGCCATCAACAAGGAGAGTGACTTGGCGGCTAAAGTCGATATAAAATTGGTCGCCAAGGCCTATGTCCCCGATATCGAGCAAGCCTTGCCGGTGTCGACGGTTTTCTCGGAATCCTGGGTCCGGTCCGAGGACCAGTGGTGGTATGTGCCTGGCAACTAGTCCAGCGTCTGTTAGGTGTCTTGATCCTGGTCGATCAAGAGAATATTTCTCAAACAAACCCCGTTAGGGGAGGTATCTAATGAAAATCTTGTCCAGAAACAAATTGGCTATGTGCGTGGGAGCCCTCGTGGGTAGTGTTGGTCTCATCCCCGCCGCTAACGCGGTGAACTTCGCGACCGACGGGCTCGGTGATGCGCTGGTCAACTATTACACCACCAATAACGGCCGCTCTACCCTGATCAACTATACCAACACCTCCGATCAGCAGATCGCCATGCGGGTGCGTCTCCACGAGGCGGGCAACTCCCGCCCCGTCGACTTCACGGTCATTCTCAGTCCCTGGGATGTATGGAACGCTACCATTACCGACGGTGGCCCGGATGTGGGCCCGGTTATCTTCACCGGTGACCAGAGTTGTACCATCCCGAGGATTTCCCAAGATTCCAACAATCCGTCCGTGCTCAGGCAGGCCTTCATTAATGCTGGCGTGACCGACGTCGACAGAATGCGCGAGGGCTATGTCTCGGCGATTGTAATGGGTTCCAACGAAGGTACGCACCCAGATGCCGTTGACTGCGCCGTTGAGAGGGGGCTCTTTCTGGACCGAAGCGTAGGTGGCTTTGACAGGTTGATGGATGTGTATGGCACCTATACCAACAATGCTATTAAGGGTGTCTACAATATTCTGAATATCCCCTTGGGTCAGAACGCGGCCTCGGGCATGACCACGCTGGCGAACTTCTTTGAGCCCGGGCCATCAGCTCGTAACTTGTATGGTGCTGCTCCTGGCTACTTAGGTGTTGCCGCTCCCCGTGGTAATCTGAGAAGCCTGGTCAGCCTGCAGTTGGATCCGGGTGTGATCGAACCTTTGAGCGACATGACCGACGAACAGCGCTATCTGGCCAGCTTCTACCTGCCGACCCTGGCCTCGGCCAACACCCCCGCCTATCTGCTGTTGGGTACTGACGAGGTTGGCACAACCGCCCCAGTAAACGTGGTGGGTGCGCAAGCCGTCAGCTACCTCTTCCAAAAGACCAGCGTCATCAACATGTGGACGGCCTCCGAGAGCACCAGTTGGGACACCGCGACCGACATGGTGGTGCAGTCCTTCACCAAGCAGTTCTACGTCGATAGCGTTGAAGAAGACGCTCCCGACTATAGGATCAGCGGCCGCTTCCCCTGGAAGCCCGGTGTTCCCCCTCTCGATTCAGTGAAAAATGGTTTCGATACGGCGCCCTTCGCGGAATATTTTAGTGATGGCGAGTCCTGCGATCGGGTTTACTGGACCATCTGGGATCGCGAGGAGAACGAGGATAAGTCAGAAGATGCCGGTCGCTTCTCCCCGACCCCCGCTGAGATTGACGCCCTCTGCTTTGAGACCAACGTCATTAGCTTTAACGGAAGCTAC
>JBFZFE010000431.1:0-3520 GCA_041306525.1 Verrucomicrobiota bacterium
AGGATTTGATGGCGGAAATCGAGATCATTCTAAAAAGCAGCCACTGAAAGGTGAACCCATGGAACTCGGAATCATCGAAATTCGTCGTGATTTGAAGGCCGCCTTCGAGGCGGGGCTGCGCCAGAAGTATGGCGACATTGTGGGCGTTCTGCTGGCCGAAGTGGCGGTGTTCGGCTCGCATGGAAAACTGGACCTGATGCAGCTGCGCCGGCTGTTGGAGAACGACGCCACGGCAATCGTGGCCGGTATCGTGGGCAATCGCACCGATTCCCCGATGATGGTGCTGCTGATGAACCAGATGATTGGCTGCGCGATCGTGGAGGACAAAAATGCCGTGAAGCGCTGGGCCACCGAAGGCCTGAACCGTTGTCGTCGCGTGGCGGGCCCATGGGCTGACACCGTGCCGCAATGGCAGTGGGCCCGGGATAACACAGACTGTTTCTGTCTCTACGCCCGCCAACTGAAGCACTTCATGAACCAGCTCTGAGCGCAGGAGTTCAATGACTTTTTGGAAGCGAAATACCGGGGCCGTCGCGCTCCCAACCGGTTCCCTGCCGGTGAGCACCGATGAGACGCAACAATTGCGCCAACGAGTGCGGGAGCTGGAGGCGAAAGTTTCGGAGCTCTGCCGTGCGGAGCAGCTATCGACCGAAAGACATCAGCAGTACCGCTCCATCTTTGAGCGCAGCTTGGACGCGGTGATTTTGACCGACCGGTTCGGCAAGATCACCGGTGTCAATCCCGCGGCGGAGCGGGTTTCGGGCTATTCAGCGGCGGAACTGTGCGGTCGGAACATCGCGCAGCTTTGCGCCCCCGACCGGGTTACGGCCACGCTGCAGGCGTTCCACGAGACATTGTTGGGAGCCACGCGGTTGATCGACACCGCCTTCATCACCAAGGACGGAGCCCGTGTGGATGTTTTGGCAACAGGCGGTCCGCTCACCGCCGGGGGCACGGTCACCGGCATTTTTGCCATTCTCTGCAGCATCACGGAACGGCGACGCCTGGAGGAAGCTTTTCGCCTGCTC
Source organism: Verrucomicrobiota bacterium (assembly GCA_041306525.1). GTDB lineage: Bacteria > Verrucomicrobiota > Verrucomicrobiia > Palsa-1439 > Palsa-1439 > JBFZFE01. Next base: position 1,029 of record JBFZFE010000431.1, read on the forward strand.
GAGCGCGAATGGCAGGCGACCTTCGACGCCATGAGTGATGGGGTTTGCCTGCTGAGTCCGCAAGGGACCATTCTCCGCTGCAACAAGGCAATGGCCGACTTCCTCGAATCCTGTCCCGGTGAGCTGATCGGCCAGCCCTGCTTCAAAGTGGTCCATCAGGCCAACGAGCTGATTCCTGAGTGCCCTTTGCGACGGATCCAGCACACGCGACAACGGGAATCCGCCGTGGTGCAGATTGGCCCGCGTTGGATGAATCTGGTTTGTGACCCTCTTTGGGACGAGGAAGGCGAACTTGTCGGAGTGATTCATCGGGTCACTGACATCACCGAACAGCGGCGCCTGGAGCTGGACCTGGCCGAGAAAGAGGAGCGCTGGCGGGCGTTGATGGACAATGTCCCGACGCCGGTGCAAGGCTACCGGCTCGATGGAACGGTCATTTATTGGAACGCCGCCAGTGAGCGGACATACGGATTCACGGCACAGGAGGCAATGGGGAAGAACCTGGCTGACCTGATCATCCCTGCGGAGATGTTGCCCCTGTTCCGTGCGGAACTGGCCAATGCCGCGCAATTGTCGAAATCCGGCGAGTATCGTCCCGCCTGTGATGTCGTGTTGCGGCACAAAGATGGCCATCCGGTGCATGTGCATTCGACGTACACGGCCGTCTGCGTTCCGCAACGCGAGCCGCTGCTTTTTTGCCTGGACCTGGACTTGTCAGCGCGCCGGCAGGTGGAGGAGGAACTGCGAAGCGCCCAGCAGACCCTCGAACAACGCGTGAGCGAGCGGACGGCGGAGTTGACGCGTGTCGTGGCTGCGCTGCAGGACGAAGTGAAACAGCGTCTGGAGATGGAGAACTCGCTGCGCGAGAGCGAGGAACGCTACCGGCTCCTGTTCGAGAGCAGCTCGGAGGCCATGTACATCGCGGATTGTGCGACGATGCAGATCGAAGCGGCCAATCAGGCAGCGGCCGCCCTGCATGGTTGTACGCGTGACGAAATGCTCCGGAAGTTTGCCGGCGAGCTTGCCGGCGATCCAGACAAGATGCGCGCCTGCTTTGCGCAGATGTGTCAGACAGGCCGCTTGGAACCCGCTCAATTTCGGCAGCGGGTGGTGCGGCAGGACGGTACGATGGTGCTTGTCGAGGTTGTCGGCGCGGTGTTCCATTCCAAAGGTCGCCTGAAGCTGATCGCCGCCGTCCGCGATGTCACCCAGCGCCAGAGACTCGAACGCGAGGTGATGGAAATCAGCGACCGGGAAAGGCGGCGCATCGGTCAGGACCTGCAAGAGAGTGTTTGCCAGCAAATGGTCGGTGTTTCGTTGCTGGCCAAGGCGTTGACCGACAAGCTCAAGGGGCAGGGAACCGAAGGCGGGGATGAAGCCGCCGAGATCGCCGCACTGGTGAGCCGGGCGCTGGAGGAAACGCGCGGTTTGGTCCGCGCCCTTTTGCCCGTCGACTTGAAAGCCCACACGCTGGTGCCATCGCTCCAGGAGCTGGCTGCCTTGGCCCACAGACTTTCCCGGGTCCACTGCGTCGTGGAAGCGAGTTCCCCGCTGAACCTGGTTGACGAGATGGCTGCCAACCAACTATTCCGTATTGCGCAGGAAGCTGTCAGCAATGCGATCCGGCAAGGGCATGCGAAACACATCTGGATCAGGGTTGTTAGTACCCCCAGCGCAACCACGTTGACAGTCAGAGATGATGGAGAGGGATACGTGAAGAATGAATTCAGCGGCATGAGCCGCCACATACTGCAACATCGCGCTGAGATCATGGGCGGAAGCCTGGAACTGCAGCGGCATGGCAACCGGGGGGGCGCAACACTCACCTGCACATGTCCGGCCAGTTCCTGCGCGCCCCAGACGGGGGCGAAATGAACCCAATCCCGCCGCCGCGCCGCTGTTGCCGCCGTATTCTCCTGGTCGATGACCATCCCGTGGTGCGCCGTGGCTTGGCGCAATTGATCAACCAGGAGGAGGACATGGAGGTCTGTGGCGAGGCTGTGGACTGCACTGGCGCCCTGGCGCTGATCCGTGATGAGAAGCCCGACTTGGCGGTGGTCGATCTCTCCTTGCGCGGCAGCGACGGCTTGGACCTGCTGAAGGAACTCAAGCAACGCCGCTCCCGCCTGCCGGTGCTGGTGCTCTCGATGCACGATGAGAGCGTTTACGCCGAGCGGGCCCTGCGCGCGGGGGCCAGCGGCTACATCATGAAGCAGGAAGCACTGGAGCGGGTGCTGCAAGCGATTCGCGTGATTTTCACCGGCGAAGTTTATCTCAGCGAAAAAATGCAGGCGCGCTTGTTGCGGGCCGTTTCCGCAACCAGCGCCGACAGCGAGGTGCCACCGATGGCCCGCTTAAGCAACCGTGAACTCGAAGTGTTTCAACTGATCGGCCAAGGGTTGACCACCGGTGAGATCGGACGCCATCTCAACCTGAGCGTCAAGACCGTCGAGACCCATTGCAGCCGCATCAAGGAGAAGCTGGGCATCAAG
>JBFZFE010000432.1:0-12437 GCA_041306525.1 Verrucomicrobiota bacterium
CGGCGAAGGCCGCATCTTCATGAACGCCCAGAGCTGGGCTCTCATCAGTAACGTCGCCTCTCCCGCACGCGCCCGTTCCGCCGTCGCCGCCGCGCAGAAACATCTCAACGTCGGTTACGGCATGGTCCTCAACTGGCCCGCGTTCACCAGCCTCAAGCCGCGCATCGGCCAGATGACGGCAATGACGCCCGGCTTCTACGAGAACGGCAGCGTCTACGTCCACGGCAACTGTTTCTGGATCGCCGCGCTCGCCATGGCGGGGCACGCCGATGCCGCCTGGGAAGCGTTCCGCGCCATTTTGCCCGACACGCCGAACAAGCCCAACACCGACACCGAACCGTTCACGGTGCCCAACTACTACATCGGCCCCAACGTCAAACGCCGCCAGCAACGCAACCTCTACCTCAGCGGCTGGCGCACCGGCAGCGCCGCCTGGCTCTATATGACCGGCCTCGAAAACCTCCTCGGTCTCCGCGTCGAATACGACGGCCTCCGCATCGCCCCCAACCTCCCCACCGGCTGGAAACGTTGCCGGGTCACCCGCCCTTACCGGGGCGCAACCTACGAAGTCGAGATCCTCAACCCCACCGGCAAAGGCAAACGCATCAGGTCCGCTTGACGCTGGCGTAATTGTTCGATGCCGCCCTGGGGCGCAAAAACAAGGTTCGCCAGACGGGGGAGCAGCGGGTAAATTCTCCCGTGATGGTGGTGCGCGAACAACAGGCGATGTATGAGTTCGAGCGACGCGAGGCGGCACGCTTGGAACAGGTGCTAACCCCGCAAAAAGCGTTGCGCCTGTACGATGCCATGTGGGAACTGGCACGTGCCACCGGCGCACTCAAACGCGGGGACCCGCTCGAAGGCATCGAGGTGGATATCGAGGTCGCCCGCACCCTTAACGCCCTGAAGACCGGCCATGTTTGAGCAACTCATTGCCCGGCTCGGGCGCGCGCTGGACGAGCAGAAAGTCCCCTACGCCATCATTGGTGGCCAAGCTGTCCTGCTGCACGGCGAACCACGATTCACGCGCGACATCGACATCTCCCTCGGCGTGGACAGCGCGGTCGTGGATCAAGTGCTCAGCGCCGTCGTGGCTTGTGAGTTGAAACCGCTGGTGGACTCGCCCAAGAGCTTTGTCGAACGCACCTACATCCTGCCGGTGCATGACCCCGCGACAGAGATCCGCGTGGATTTTGCCTTCACGTTCTCCCCGTTTGAACGCGAAGCGATTGCCCGTGCGTTGCGCGTCGAGATTGGCGGCTACCCGGTGAACTACGCCACCGCCGAGGACCTGATCATTCACAAACTCTTTGCCGGGCGGCCGCGCGACATTGAGGACATTCGCGGCGTGCTGGCCCGCAAACAGGGCCAAGTGGATCGCCAGTACCTGCGCCATTGGATCGGCCAGTTCGCCCAGCTCGAAGGCAAAGCCCATCTGTTGACGCAGTTGGAGGCACTGTTCGCCGAAGCAGCTTGAGCAGCCCCCCCCCAGCCTTTTGCTCCACTCTTGTTGCTATCGGTCGGCTGTGGCATGAATGCCCCCATGGGCACTCGCCGACATGATCTCGGGCTATCGCCGATCCGGACAGCGGGTTGCGCTTTGACTTGAGCGTGATGCCGGGGCTTTATCGTCGCCGCATGGACGTGCCCAATGTGATGTGGGAGTCGGGATTTCATCCGTGGGAGGCGACGCCCGATTTGTCCTGGTACAGCTACCGGCACGAACTTGAATGGAAGGACCGGGTTTATGGCGACGTCGGTTACGCCGCGTGCGGCGATGAGGCGCGGATCGTGCGCGCGGAGTGCGTGAACAACACCGATACGCCCCAGCAATTGGTCCTCCAGTACATGGCGTCGATGAACTTTCCGCCCGTGTTCCCTTACCGGGACGAAGCGATTCGTCAGATGCGCGTGGTGCTGCCGGCGGATGCGGTGTGGGTCGATGCACTCGACTACGCCGAGTTGCGCTTCGGGCAACCGCGTCCGCAAGACAACCTGACCTATGACGCGACTGCCGGACGGCGCCGCAGCGTGCGCGGAGTTGTGCCGGCAAGCCCGGGCGAAACTACCGGCCATGGTGTCGGTGCCGGCAGGCGAGCCCGACCAGTTCAGCCAGCAACGCATGGCCGCGACGCTGCTGACCAATGTGGTGTATCCCGTGTACACGAAACGGAGCTACATCCGCCACTACACGCCGGGCCGGATCTGGGATTGCCTCTACACCTGGGACTCGGGGTTCATCGGACTCGGCTTGGCGGGGCTCGACATTGACCGCGCCACCGACTGCCTCAACGCCTATCTCAGCGAACCCGGTGACGAATATGCCGCGTTCGTCCACCACGGCACGCCCTTGCCGGTGCAGGCTTACTTGTTTCAGGAGATTTGGAATCGGACTCAATCGCGGACGTTGCTCGAACACGCCTACCCGCGACTGCGCCAGTATCACCGGTTCCTCTGCGGGCGGTACGGCAGCAGCACGACGCGGCGTCAACAATCGGGACTAATCTGCACATGGGATTACTTCTACAATTCGGGCGGCTGGGACGACTACCCGCCGCAGCACTACACGCATGCGCAGAAGTTGGAGCCCTCGGTGATCTGTGTCAGCAACACCGCCCACTCGATTCGCATGGCCAAGATTCTGCGTCATGCGGCACTGGCGCTGGGCGAAGCCAACGACGTCCGCGAGTACGACCGTGACATCGCCGAGCTAAGCGACGCAATTCTGCGTCACACGTGGGACGAACAAGCCGGTTACTTCAGTTCCCTGCTCCACGATGCGCACGGTCAGCCGAGCGGGTTCCTGCGTCACGAGAGCGGCGCGAATTTCAACATGGGCCTGGATGGCGTCAGCCCGTTGACGGCCGGTATCTGCACGCCCACACAACGCGAACGCCTCCTGGGTCATCTCTTCTCGCCGCAGGAACTCTGGTCCGCGATTGGGCTCTCGACCGTCGATCAATCCGCGCCCTATTACCGGCCTGACGGCTATTGGAACGGCGCGGTCTGGATGCCGCATCAATGGTTCATCTGGAAAGCCTTGCTCGACATCGGCCGGGCCGATGAAGCGTTCCGCATCGCCCGCACCGCGCTTGGTGTCTGACAACGCGAGACCGGCGAGAGCTATCACTGCTTCGAGCATTTCATTGTCGCCACCGGCCGTGGCGCGGGCTGGCATCAGTTCGGCGGGCTTTTTGCCCCCGTGCTCAACTGGTTTGCGGCGTATTACCGACCCGGCACGCTCACGGTCGGTCACGATGGCTGGGTCGAGTCCTGCAAGTACAACCATACCGGCCTGCGCGCCACGATCCGTTTTGCCGGCAAGCGCGACTGCCCGGCCACTGTCATTGCCGTGCTCGAACCCGGTAAGGGTTACACCGGCAACTGCACGCTGCGCGAACGCCAGCCGGGCACCTTTGAACTCACGGTGCCTGCCGGCGCCGACCTGGTCGAGGTTGTCATCCGCACATGAAGCAGATCCCGGCAGGGGTTGCCTGGGCAGGGCACTTCCTTTACCATGTGCATCCATGAAAACGCTTTTTGGACAACCTTCTCATTTGATCTGCACCAAGGAAGTGCAGGCGGCAGTGACAGCGACCGGCGGTCATCTGGCACCGGTAACATTCGCGTTGCCCGGACGACGGGTCCAGCCGTTTGCGGTGGCGCCGTGGTGGCGCGAGCAGTTGCCGGCCTCAACGCCGGCAATTCTGAAGGTGTTGCGCGGCGATTTCTTTTGCGCTCCTTTCGGTGGCGGCAACTGGCGCGGCGAGAAGCATGTCCCACACGGCGAGACGGCGAATTCCCGCTGGCACAGGGAGGAACAGACCAAGAGCACGTTGCATCTGTCATTGCAGACGAAGGTTCGACGTGGTCGGGTGGACAAGCGCATCGTATTGGTCCCCGGGCAGACGATGATTTATCAGGAGCACACGATTTCGGGCATGAACGGCCCGATGTGCTTGGGGCACCATGCCACGTTGAAATTCGCCAGCGCAGGGCGGCTTTCGACTTCAGCGCGGATCCTCGGCCAAGTCGCGCCTGAGCCAGTCGAAGATCCCGTGAAGCGCGGCTATTCGATCCTCCAGCCGGGAGCCGTATTCGATGATCTGGCGAGCGTACCGACAATCACGGGCGCGACGACAGACCTAAGCCAGTACCCCAATCGCCGCGGCTTCGAGGATATCGCCATACTGGTGGCAGATCCCCGTCTTGAACTGGCATGGACCGCCGTGACCTTCCCGGCGGAGGAGTACGTCTGGTTCAGTTTGCGCGACCCGCAGGTGCTGGTCTCGACGTTGATGTGGATGTCGAATGGTGGACGCCATTACTCGCCGTGGAACAGCCGTCACGTGGATGTGATGGGACTAGAGGATTTGACGGCGTTCTTCCATTACGGCCTTGACCGTTCGGTGGCGAAGAATGGGTTGAGTCAACGCGGGATAAAGACATTCCACACGCTATCTACAAAAAGGCCGTTCACCGTGAAATATGCGATGGGCGTGGTGGCAGTGCCGAAAGGCTTTAATCGAGTGCGCGAATTGGTCACGGGTGACAACAAGGTGACGTTGATCAGTGACAGCGGCCAGCAAGCGACGACCCCGGTGAATCTGGGTTGGCTGAAGTAAACGAAGAGCCGATGCCTTAAGCGGCGTTCTCGGTATGCTTCTTACGGATGATCGCTTCGTTCTCGCCAACCACTGCGCCGCGGTTGATTGTCACTTCAGCGATATCGTCGCGCGACGGGATGTCATACATCAGGTCGAGCATCAGCTTTTCCAGCAAGGACCGTAGCGCGCGGGCGCCCGTCCCCTTCCGCAAAGCGTCTTGGGCCAGCGCCTGCAAGGCGTCCTTGGTGAAGACGAGATGAACGCCCTCCATGGCGAAGAGCTTCGTGTACTGCTTGATCATGGCGTTGCGCGTCTCGGTCAGGATGGAAATGAGTTCCTTCTCGGTCAACTCATTCAGCACACTGGTGATCGGCAAGCGCCCGATGAATTCCGGGATCAGACCAAACTGAAGCAAATCCTCCGGCTCGACATGTTGCGTCAATACCGAGCGATCAAGAGGAGCTTTGGCTCGATCTTCGCCACCGAAACCCAAGACATTGGTACCCACCCGGCGTTGCACGATCCGGTCAAGTCCGCCAAAGGCGCCACCGCAGATGAAGAGAATGTGCTCGGTGTTAACCTGAATGTATTCCTGCTGCGGATGCTTGCGTCCGCCCTGTGGTGGCACGTTGCAGGTCGTGCCTTCCAGGATCTTCAGCAGCGCCTGCTGAACCCCTTCGCCGGAGACATCACGGGTGATGCTCGGGGAGTCGCTTTTGCGACCGATCTTGTCAACTTCGTCGATGTAAACAATGCCCAACTCAGCACGTTTGACGTCGTAGTCAGCATTCTGCAGCAAGCGAAGGATGATGTTCTCCACGTCCTCACCGACGTAACCCGCCTCAGTCAACGTGGTGGCGTCGGCAATGCAGAAAGGAACTTCGAGGACGCGAGCCAGCGTCCGCGCCAGCAGTGTCTTGCCTGAACCTGTGGGTCCGATCAGCAGGATGTTGCTCTTCTCAATCTCGACATCGCTGTGGGCGGTAAGATTGGAGCTGTCCTGCTGGATTCGCTTGTAGTGGTTGTGAACCGCAACCGCGATGGCGCGTTTGGCGCGTTCCTGACCGACCACATACTGGTCAAGCTCGTGTTTGATCTCGGCCGGTTTGGGAACATTCAGACGGAAACCGTTTTTCCGGGACGGCTGGGCGAACTCCTTGTCGAGGATGCTTTTGCAGACGGCGATGCAGTTGTCACAAATGTACACCCCCGGGCCGGCAATCAGTTTTCTTACTTCACCGTGGGTTTTCCCACAGAAACTGCACATCGTTAAGTTTGTCGGCCGTGCCACTGGTACATCCTTCAGCTTGTTTTTTCAGCTTTCTCCGTTCGCTTGTCGGCATCACGCCGCGATTTGACCACTTCATCCACCAACCCGTAGTCGCGCGATTCAGCAGCCGACATAAAGTAATCGCGATCCGTGTCTTTGGCTATGGTCTCGATGGGGCGACCGGTATGGAGCGCGAGGATTTCATTGAGCCGGTCGCGCAAACGCAGGATCTCCTTGGCTTGGATGCTGATATCCGAGGCTTGGCCTTGCACGCCGCCCCACGGCTGGTGAATCATGATCCGCGCGTTGGGCAGCGCGAGCCGCTTGCCCTTGGTGCCGGCGGCCAACAGAACCGCCGCCATGCTGGCAGCCTGACCGACGCAGTAGGTCGTGACATCGCACTTCACAAACTGAATCGTGTCGTAGATCGCCAGCCCGGCAGTCACCGAGCCACCAGGCGAGTTGACGTAAAGGTTGATGTCCTTGGCCGGATCTTCCGATTGCAGGTAAAGCATCTGGGCGATGATCAGGTTCGCAACGTTGTCGTCAATGGGCGTCCCGATGAAAACAATCCGATCCTTCAGCAGCCGCGAGTAGATGTCATATCCCCGCTCGCCGCGCCCGGTTTGCTCGACGACCATGGGGATGAGGAGTTGCGATTTTTCCATTCTAATCCTTAAGAGTTACTTCGTTTCGACCTTAGCACTGGCAATCAGGAAATCAAGGGTCTTGGCCACCAAAACCTGTTGCGCAACGTCATCCAATTGGTCGCGTTCCGCCAGCTGAGCACGCAGCCGGTCGGGCGTGACCCGGTAACGTTCGGCCATTTCTGCGAGGCGTGAATTCACTTCATCCTCTGCGACGGTAATCTTCTCGAGTCGGGCGATTTCATCGAGGATGAAAGAGGAGCGCAACCGTTCCTTGGCGGATTCCTGAGCGGCGGCGTAGAGCTCGTCCTTCTTCTCGGCGAGTTGCTCCTTGCTGGCTCCGCGCATCGTGTTTTCGCGAACCAAGTCGTAGACGATCTGACGTGTTTCCTGCGCGACCAAGCCTTCCGGCAATTCGAATTCCACCTTGCTCAACAGATGATCGACCAACTGGCGGCGCAACTCGGCATCTGCTTGTCGAGTGCGTTCCGCTGTCAGGCCTTTGCGGGCATTCTCGCGCAATTTTTCCAAGCTCTCGGCCCCGAGGCGCTTGGCAAATTCGTCGTTCAACTCCGGCAGCTTCTTCTCCCGAATGCCGGTCACCTCGACAGCATAGGCCGCCTTGGCGCCCGCAATGAGCTTCTGAGGAAAGTCGGCGGGGAAATCGACTTGCACCTGGCGTTTCTCGCCAGTTTTGGCCCCCAACAACTGGTCGCAGAATCCCGGCAGGAACGAATCCGACTGCACCAGCAACCAGAAATCCTTCTGTTCACCCAACGTCTTCAGGTCCGGCACGACCTCGGCAATCGGCTTGCCGTCGATGGTACCGGCGTATGTGACGACGGCAAAATCGCCGGCCTGCAATCCGCGGTCCTCGATCGTGGCAAAATCGGCCTGCTGATCACGCATGTTGTCGAGAAGCTTCGTGACATCTTCGTCGGTGACGGGCTGCTCCTGCTTGGTCAGCTTGACACCCTTGTACTCGGGCAGCGTGAATTCGGGCGCGGTATCGACGGTGGCCACGTACACCAGATCGTTGGTCAGGTTTTCCTCGACGGACTCAATTTGCGGCATGCCGACCACCCGCAACTTCTGCTCGCGCAGGGCTTCCCGGTAGGAATCAGGGATCAAACGTTTGCGCACTTCCTCGTCGATTTCCTTGGCAAAGCGTTTGGCCACCATCGGCTCGGGAGCTTTGCCTGGCCGAAAACCCGGCAGGGCGGCTTCTTTGCGGAATTCCTCGACGATTTCGGCTCGTGTACCGGCGACGCGACCAGCGGGAACCTCAACGCGCAGTTTCTTGCGGCATGGACCAACATTTTCAATGGTTACAGGCATGTATTTCTCCAAATTCAGGTGAGCCGCGACGGTATGCAAAGCCACCGGGGGCGTCAAGTACACATTCTGCCCAGAGCAGGACAGAACTCGCTTCAGGCTTGCTGACGGTACCAGCGAATGGTGCGCGCGATGCCCTCAGCAAAATCAACCTGCGGACGGTAATTCATCAAACGCTCGGCCTTTGTGACGTCCGCCTGGCTGTGTTGAATGTCCCCTGGCCGTGGCGGGTCCAGGCGCGGCGCGACGTTCTTATTCAGCGCCCGGTTGATGGTTTCCACCAGATCAAGCAGCCGAATCCGCCCGCCACAAGCAATGTTGAAGGCCTCGCCCACCGCCTGCCGGGGCGCGGCACAGGCGGCCAGATTGGCGGCAACGACATTCTCCACGTACGAGAAATCGCGGGTCTGTTGGCCATCACCAAAGATCGTGGGCGACTGGTCGGCGAGGATGCGGGTGATAAACTTGGGGATCACCGCCGCATACTCGCTGTTGGGATCCTGTCGCGGGCCGAAGACGTTGAAGTAGCGCAGCGCGACAGTCTCAAACCGGTACAATTGCCAGCAGATCCGGCAGTAATACTCACCGGTAAGCTTGTGAACCGCGTACGGCGAGAGTGGCGAAGGCGGCATCCCCTCGTGCTTGGGCAGCGTCGGCGTGTCGCCGTAAACACTCGAAGAGGAGCTGAACACCAGCCGTTGGCAACCCGCATCCCGGGCAGCAACCAAGAGGTTCAGGGTGCCGGTGACATTGATGTCATGGGCGAGCTGCGGTTCGGCAACCGAACGTGGCACGCTGGGCAATGCGCCGAGATGGAGCACGTACTGCACGCCTTTGACGGCGCGGCGCACCGCCTCCATGTCGCGCAAATCACCTTCCATGAACTCGGCATCGAAGCCGGCAAGGTTGGCCGCTTTGCCGGTGAGCAGGTTGTCCAGAACCCGAACCTTCTTTCCCTGTTTCACCAGTTGCTCGACAATATTCGAGCCGATGAAACCCGCGCCGCCGGTAACGAGGTATCGCTCCACTGGTCAGCGCCCCACGCTTTTGTAGATGAAGCCGAGATCGGCCATCGTTTTTGGGTCGAACAGATTGCGGCCATCGAGGATGACCGGTTGCGCCATGACATCGCGCAATTTGGCGAGGTCCAAGGCACGGTACTCGTCCCACTCCGTACAGAGCACCAGTGCATCGGCGCCCGTTGCGGCAGCGTACGGCGATGGACAGAACTCGACATCGCGCAGCACTTCGCGTGCTTTCTCCATGGCTTTCGGGTCGTGGGCGCGTATTTTGGCGCCTTCCTTTTGCAGGGCGGCAATGACGTCCAAAGGCGGCGCCATGCGCACGTCATCCGTGTTCGGCTTGAAGGCCAAGCCAAGGATGGCGATGGTCTTGTCCTTCACAATCCAAAGTGTCTCGTTGATCTTTTTCAGGAAGCGCTGAATCTGCGCGGCATTGATCTGCTGGACTTCCTTGAGCAAACGGAAGTCATAGCCGAGCTGGTCAGCGATGTGCACAAAAGCGCTGATGTCTTTGGGGAAGCAGGAGCCGCCATAACCCAGGCCGGCATTGAGGAACGCGCGCCCGATCCGGTGGTCCAACCCCATCCCGTGAGCCACATCCTCCACATTTGCGCCGGAAAGTTCGCAGAGGGCGGAAATGGCATTGATATAGGAAATCTTGAGGGCCAAGAAGGAATTGCAGGCATGCTTGATCAGTTCGGCTGAGTTGATGTCAGTGACGATGATCGGCGCCTGGAACGGGCGATAGATTTCCTTCAACTTGGCCACGGGCCGTTCGCTGCTGACGCCCACTACGACCCGGTCAGGCTTCATCAGATCCTGCACGGCGCTGCCTTCGCGCAGGAATTCAGGATTGCTGACCACATCGACCTCGGCCTGTTGCCGGGTGTGGCGACGGATCGTTTCCGCCACCTTCTCGCCCGTCTTGACCGGCACCGTGGATTTGTCGACAACGATCTTGTAGCCATCAATGCCGCTGGCGATCTCGCGGGCAACTTTCTCGACGAAACTCATATCGACCGAGCCATCTGGACGCGGCGGCGTCGGCACGGCGATGAAGACGACCTCGGACTCACGAACACCGTCAACAGTGGAGGCCATGAAACGAAGCCGGCCAGCGTCGACGTTGCGTTTGACAATCGTTTCGAGTTCCGGCTCGTAGATCGGCATCCCGCCGGACTTGAGCAACTCGATCTTCGACTCGTCGTTGTCGACGCAAATGACTTGGTGGCCGACCTCGGCGAAGCAAGCCCCGGTGACCAAGCCAACGTAGCCGGTCCCGATGATACAGATTTTGACCATTACCTCACCTTAGTTTACCGAGAGGCGCACGCCGGGAAACGCCTTCAATGTCACCGCAAAGAAGACTGTTACCTCATCCTCACCGACTCGTTCCCCGCGGAGGCGCACCCCGTAGTTGATGAACCAATCGTGTGTCTCCTGCCGGAGAACATATTCCTGTTCTTCCCATTGGCCATCCTGCATGTCGAATCGTTGGTACGTTTGCATGGTCCAGTGCCGAGCCAGGCGGAACGCGATGTCAGCTGTCAGCAGATTGCTGTCGTTGTCCAGGAAACGCGTGCCAAGACCAAACGACCAGCGATCTCGATGCTGCAGATGCATTGCCGTATTCAACTCCCGCAACCGGCCTTCGCTGATGTCGTAGCGCGTGGCAATGTCGCCGCGCAACCAGTCAGTCGGTCGCAGGCGCGCGACGCCAAAGAAATCACCAAATTCACTCTCACCATTCTCACGCTCCATCCTCCAGTCCGTCCAACCTTCGAGATCGACCAAGTCCCACGCCATGCCCTCGCGACGGGTCTGCAACTTTTGCCGCAAACCAAAGCGCAGCACATTCTCCCTGTCATACGCATCAATGGCGCTGTTCGCCGCAAAATCGATGGGAACGAACCGCGAGGCCAGGATTGATCCCCCACCGGTCAACGTGGCGTATCGATAGGTGTCGAACTGATGCAGTTCGCTGGGCGCCACATCAGGGCGCGGGACCCATTGGTAATTGGCAAACGGCTGCACGATGTGACGCAGGCCATCGATGCCGGCTTTAGGCAGTTGAATGCCATCCCAGCGGCGCCAGAACTTGGTCGAGACCTCCAGCCCGAGGTTGAAGACTCCCCGGGTCACTTCATTTGTCTCAGGCGCGGTGTCGGGGGCTCGTTCATACCAAGTGCCACGGATACCGGCGCGGGGGACAACGGACAGCCAATCCCAGAAAGTGTGCGGCACGACGACTTGGTGAAAAGTGCTCGCCCGTGAGGTAAAGCCTGTAAACAGAGGGTCTCCGGTGTCCCCCCTTTCATTGTTGTAGTAGCCGGCACTGGTTTCACCTTCATAATACAAGGGGGTATTCCACAACCGGAGACGGTTCACGGATAGTTTGAGCTCCGGTAACCGCTCAACTTCGGCGTAGAAACTGTTTAGCTGCGGCTGGACCAGTGCGGACAAAGTAAAATATTGGGCCCGCCAGGTGCCGTCAATCACGGATGTCGGCTCGAATTCACGTTGATAGCGCTGGCTGAAGAAATCCTGCATGACATCGGTGTCGCCCTGTTTGTTGAGGTTGATGGTCAAGGATAGATCATCCGCGAAGAGCTGTTTGTGTTCCCAGCGGGCGGTATAGCGATTGTGCGAGAGATCCTTGCCGGCCAGCAAATCAATGTATTCATCTGGATCAGCGTCATCAATGAAGTAGCCGCCCAGCAAACCGGTGGTGTTCTTGTATCGATATTTGAGATCGGCGCCGACCCCGGCACCGCGTGCCGTGCGACCGTCGAGGTGAACTCCCAGCCCCATGTGATCGTTCAGTTGCCACTGGGTGGTCGTCAGGACGTAGAAACCCCAGCGACCACTGTGACCGAGACTCAAGCTGATCGGCTGGGTGTCCGCCTGTAGAGAAAACAGCACGACCGGCAGCCAGAATACCGGCACGTCTCCCAGCCGGACTGTGACGTTGTAGAGGGCGACTCTTTCGTTGCCGAAGATCTCGCCGCGCTTGGCTTCCAGCCGGTAATGGGGGTGATCGTAGTCACAGGTGGTAAGTGTCACAGCGGTTATATCGGTGCGATTGCTCACCGTGGAAGAAACCTTGTCTGCCCGCACGAAGATCTTCTCGACGACGCCGCGCGCCAAGTCGGTCTGAAGCGCCCGCGTCTCGAAATTGTAGTAAAGGGCTGGCGACACCCACTCTTGATCACCACGATTGAGGCGGACATTGCCCTCCGCCCAAACGTCCTTGGTGGCGCTGTTGTAGCGGATCCGGTCGGCACGCATGACAGCTCCCTTGTAGCGGGCCACAACGTTCCCCTCGCCAACCGCCAAGTTGGTTTGGCGGTCGAATTGCAGCTTCTCAGCATCAACCACGAGGGGTTCGCCCCGTGACGCTGCGGTTGGCTCAGCCGCAGTCACCGCCTTCGCTGCAACAACAATCAGGGCACAATAAACCAAGAACTTGGTCAGGAATTTCATGGAATGGCGCGGACGCTAACACAGACTACCGGCATGCGACAACTTCGATTTCGACCAGCGCGTCCTTCGGCAG
>JBFZFE010000433.1:0-3026 GCA_041306525.1 Verrucomicrobiota bacterium
TGGCCCGGACGCTTTCCTCCGCTGGTGGCAACACTACGAGCAGTTGGCGCTGGTGACCCGGTCCACGCAGTCCCGCTGGGAGACCGGCAGTTGGCTGGGGCTGGGTTACATGCTGATCCAGAATCATCGGGGCAGCTGGTTCATGGCCGAGTTGCGCACCGAGAAACGCCGCATCGCCCGCTCGCTCTGGGAGTTTTTCGCTGCGCTGCCCGACACCGCCGCGAACCAGCGCCGCTATGAGCAGGCCTGCGACCAGATCGGCGTCTGGATGACCGGGACCGGCGACTGGCCGACGCTGCTGGCAGAACTGCTGGTCGAAGTGGCCCCCGCGCCGCGCCGCTTGCCATCGCGCCTGAGCCAGGTTTTCCTGCGGACAATGAAGTCGCCGGACGACGAACCGAACACGCGGGCCAACACGCCGCCGATTTCGGACGCGGACTTTGTGGCGTTGCTTGAGCGGCTGGAGCGTTCAACTGCGCCGGTCGCCCAGGCCTGTGCCAAAGTGGGTCGCGCGGCGGTGCTGATGACCGTGCCGCCTGCGCGGTTGGATACCAACGCCGCCTTGGCGGCCGTCACCGCGGCCCAACAGGCCTGGCAAACCGCCTTCGAGAAAGGGGACGACGTCACGCGCCAACTCGCGACCTGGCGTGCCCTGCTCTCGGGAGAGCCATTGCCAGTGGCGGCCAAGCCCACGCCCAAATCCCAGCCGGCCGCGTCCACGCCGAACCCGGTCCCGTCGGCCCCGCCGCCCGAAGTTGGCGGGCTGCGTTTCTCGGAGCCGTTGGCGCTTTCGGTTCGCAAACTGGATGGCCAAGTGGTGCCGTTGCGGGAGGGGTTTCTCCCGATCGTGACACCGCAGGAACGCCAGGTGCGCTGGATGCGTCAGCGCAAGATGCCGGTCCGGTGGGTGAACTGTGGCGACGGCGCGGGGTTGTTCTGGCATACCAGTCAGATGCTCCTGGCCGAGGACGACCGGACCTTGCGGGAGTTGGTGGCCGATGAATCCGCGCCGCTGCGCGATGTGGTCTGGGATGGCCGCCACATCTGGGTGGCCCGGCGCGACAACACGATCTGGCTGCTGAACCGGCTCGGGCAACGTCAACAGACCCTGAGCCAGACCCACAATCTGCCGCCTTTCGAGAAAGGATTGCTGTTGCATCCCATTGAAGCCGGCCGCGTGCTGGCCGTCGGCAGCACCGAGGCCGGTCGTGCCTGGATCGCGACGATCACTGCCACCAACGCAGTGCCAGTTGTGCATGTGTTTCATGAAGCCAAACACGAGGCTTACGCGGGCCAGACGCCCGACCAGTTGCGCGGCGACACCACGCTGACGTTCGTGCCCCAATGGGTGCTGGAGGACTGCGGCAGCCCCGAGGCGGCTCACCGCACAGTGCTGATCGGCCGATCGGCTGGCCACCGGTATCTGGGATACGAATTCGTGACCGAATACCCGTTGGCAGTGAACCTGCAGACCCTGGCGGTTTCCGTGTTCAGTGCCTACTTCAAGCGGCGGCCCCAACTCTGCTGGCAGGGCGAGTTTGTGTTTGCGGACAGGCGCCACCTCGGACTGGTGCGGTTCCTGCACGCCCCCAGCCAGGACGCTACTTCCCTCCGCCCCGGCTTAGACAGCGCCCAGCGCAAATCAATCGGGTTCCCAATAGTCGATGGAATTGACGATCTCCTGCGAGTCGACGACATGCTCTATGTCGCGGGCCCGACCTGGTGGCGGGTCAACTTGCGGACGCGGGTTTTCGAGCGCTTGGTTTCCAACACTCAACCGCAGCCGCAGGTCTCCGCCAGTGTTGGCATCTCCCCAGGCACGCGCTGGGGCCTGATCGGTTGGGATCCCTACCAGTTCGAGGCCATTTACCGCGTCAGCTTGCCGCCGCCGCCAGGGGACTCGACGCGATGATTCCCACGCCCTGGAACAGTGAGCGGTTGCGGTGGCGCCGGTCTGGCCACCAGCCGCAAAGCGCCGACAAGTCGGCGCACTCCAAAACATGGACTGCGCTGGCTTGCCAGCGCTTTGCCTGCCGCTCGGTGGATATTCTGGCGGCTGGTGCCCGGCGTTGGTTGTTCGTGGTCTTGCTTTGGTTGCCAGTCTCGCAGGCGCTGGCTGACGGCCCGGCTTTGAAACGCTGGGCCATCCTGACCGACGAGACGTTGCAAGCCGAGGGGGTGGGCGATCAGTTGACGGTGAAGTTGAGCCAAGCGGGCGTCGAGTTGGTCGAGCGCGAGCAACTGAATCAGGCGCTGCGCGAGTTGGCGTTGACCGGGCTGGGCGGCTTGGCGAACGCCGAACAGCGTGCCCGGTTGGGCCAACTGCTGCGAGCCGATGCACTGCTGATCCTGAGCGCGGAAACAGCCCAGACCAACACGCCCTGGCGGGCCTTGGTGTGCGACGGCCGGGCAGGCGCCCGGTTGCGGGAAGCCTGGTTGCCGGGCAAGAACTTCGATGCGGTCGGGGCCCTGCTGACCGAGACCCAACGCCGTTACCCGGCGGGGCTGCAACGGGTGTTGTTGGTGTTGCCCTTTCTCAGCGAGAACCTGACCCACGAGCATGACCACTGGCAGTCGGGGCTTTTCCGTCTGCTGGCCAATTCGCTCCAGACGCCCGGCACTGCGGTGGTGGAACTCGAAGCCGCCGAGAAGCTGGCCACCGAGGTCTGGCTGGGTGGCGGCCTGGAACGTACGGTGCCGCTGGTGGTCGAGGGCCGGTTCCGGGTGCAAAGCGTCACCGGCACGAATGCGGCCCAGGTGACAGTGAGGCTGCGGTTCTCGGCCGATGGCCGGCAGTGGCGCAGCGTCCCGCCGAGCACCATCGGCCTGGCGCAACTGGGCGAATGGGCCCGGCACCAGTTGCCAGCCCGAGTCCTGCAGGAATGCGGCTTGGCCATGGCCGAGCCGGTCAGTGTGGCCGACCAATTCAGCGCCTTGACCAACCACGCCGACCAGATGGAGCGACTCGGTTTTTTCGAGTTGGCCTGTGGGCTGCGGGAAGCTGCTTTGCTGTTGAAGCCCCGGGA
>JBFZFE010000434.1:0-27238 GCA_041306525.1 Verrucomicrobiota bacterium
GATTGCGCGGTTGTTTACGCGCACAACGCTGGAACTTGTGGCGGCGCGGATGTTTGCTCCCAGCAAGGAGCTGGCCCAGGAATATGCCGAGACGATTGTCTCCGCCAAGAGCACGAGCGACCGGCAGATCCAGGAGTTGATCCGCCAGTACGTGCTGGACCAGTACGCCCCTGATCCTGTCACGGGACAGCGACGACGCGTGATGATGTTGCTCTTCCGCGGCGAGGATGCCGCCCGAAAACTACGCGCCGCCGTGGGGCAGATTGAGCCTGGCAAAGGACCCGCGGGCGAAACGATTCGCGACACCTATGGCGATTACATCGTGGCCCCGGATGGCACGGTGCGCTACTTCGAACCGGCCGTGCTCGCCTCCCCCACCTTGGAACAGGTGGAGGAGAAACTCCGCATCTGGGCGCGATACGCGACCACCGACGGCGGCTTGCTCGAAGGCGTCATCAAGCACCCGCACGGCAGCAACGTCGAGCAGACATTGGTGTTGCTGAAACCCGACAATTTCCGTTTCCCCAGTGCGCGCCCCGGCAACATCGTGGACATGATTTCGCGGACGGGACTCTCGATCATCGCCACGAAAGTGCATCACATGACCGTGGCGGAGGCCCGGCAGTTCTATGGACCGGTACGGCAGGTCCTCAGCGAGAAACTTGTCGAACCCACCGGCGAACGCGCCAAGAACGTGCTGGAGAAGGAATTTGGCTTCCCCTTGCCGCCCGAAACCCAGCGGCGCATCGCGGAACTGATCACACCAGCACATGTCGATCATCGGTTCGATGAGATCGTCAGCTTCATGACCGGACGCCATCCGAACCAGACGCCGCTGCTCAACGAGGGCGATCCCGGCTCCGAAAAAATCGTGGCGTTGGTGTATGAGGGTCCGGATGCCGTCGCGAAGATTCGCAGCGTTCTTGGCCCGACTGACCCCCGCAAGGCGGAACCCGGTACCATCCGTCGCGAACTCGGCCAGGACATCATGGTCAACGCCGCGCACGCCAGTGACTCGCCCGAGAACGCCAAGCGGGAGATGGCCATCATCAAAGTCGGCGACGACAACCTGAAGCCGCTCGTCGAGCGGTATTACAACTGTAAACTCTGAACCCAGAAAGACAGCAATGAACCAACTCGCAGAACGTGCCACCACCCTCACCCCATCGTTGACGCTCGCCATCGACGCCAAAGCCAAGAAGCTCAAGGCTGAGGGCGTGGACGTGTGCGGCTTTGGCGCTGGCGAACCTGATCAAGACACGCCGCAGCACATCAAGGACGCCGCCGCCAAGGCGCTGGCGGACGGGTTCACCAAGTACACCCCGTCCTCCGGCATCCCCGAACTGCGCGCTGCCATTGCCGAGAAACTGCAGAAGGAAAACGGCGTCGCCTACAAGCCCTCGCAGGTCATCGTGAACTGTGGCGCCAAACACTCCTGCTACAACGCCATCCTGGCCACCTGCAACGCCGGCGACGAAGTCATCATCCCCGCCCCCTACTGGCTCAGCTATCCGGAAATGGTCAAACTGGCCGGTGCCTTGCCCGTCATCATCGAGACGAGCGAAGCCAACGGTTTCAAGATCACGCCCGAACAGTTCCGCGACGCGATGACGCCCGCGACGAAGATGATCATCCTCAACTCCCCTGGCAACCCGACCGGCTCGGTCTATTCCAAGGAGGAGCTGCTGGCACTGGCGGAAGTGGCCTTGGAGGAGGAAATCCTCATGCTCTCCGACGAGATTTACGAGAAGATCACCTATGACGGCACAGCGTTCGTCAGCCTCGCCTCGCTCGGCTCTGAAATTTACGATCTCACCATCACCGTCAATGGCTTCAGCAAAGCCTACGCCATGACCGGCTGGCGGCTGGGCTACATCGCGGCGCCCGAACCGATTGCCGCCGCCATCGATTCCATCCAATCGCATTCCACCTCAAACCCGACCAGCTTCGCGCAAAAAGGCGCACTTGCCGCGTTGCAGGGCGACCAGACCTTCATCGGTGAGATGGTCAATTCCTTCGCCAAACGCCGCGAATACATGCACCAGAAACTCAGCAGCATCCCCGGCCTGACCTGCGTCAAGCCGATGGGGGCGTTCTACATGTTGCCGAACATTTCCAAGACCGGCATGAACAGCACCCAGTTTGCCAACCGCCTCCTGGATATGCAGCAGGTCGCCGTGGTGCCCGGCGTGGCGTTTGGCAGCGACGAACATGTCCGCCTCAGCTACGCCTGTTCGATGGAGAACATCCAGAAGGGCCTTGACCGGCTCGAAGTGTTCCTGAAATAGGAACTCACCCGATGAAAATCGCGCTGATTGGTCTGCCGCAAACCGGCAAGAAGGTCGTCTTTTCCCTGCTGACCGGCATGAACCGGGAGCAGCTCTTGCTGCGTGGTGGCGAATACCACATCGGGGCGGTCAAAGTCGCCGACCCGCGCATCGACAAACTCTCGGCCATGTACAACCCGAAGAAGACGAAGTATGCCGAGATCGAATGCACCCTCGCCCCCGCGCCTCCGCATGAGCCCAAGCCGCGTGAACAGTGGCTGAACAAGCTCAAGGACATGGATGCGTTCTGCCACATCGTCCGCGCCTTCGAGGATCCAGCCGTTTTCCATCCCAAGGGCACCGTCGATGCGCTCCGCGATATCGACGAGATGAACTTCGAACTCGCCGTCAGCGATCTGGCCCTGATCGAGAAACGCCTCGACCGCATCGTCCAGGACCAGAAGAAGAAGTTCGACCAGGAGCGGGCCGATGAAGCCAAGCTGCTGGAGCAGCTTCGTCCCCACCTCGAAGCCGGCAAATCGCTCCGTGAATATCCATTCCACGAAGCCGACGAGAAGCGCGTCCGATCACTGCAGTTCCTCACGATGAAAGGCATCGTCACCGCGCTGAACTGTGGAGACAACAACTTCCCCAACCCCGCCCTCATCGAGGCCGCCAAAGGCAAACTGACCGGCCCGCGCTCCGAAGTGTGCGGCCTGTGTGCCAAGACCGAAGCCGAAGTCGCCTTGATCGAGGACCCCCAGGAGCGCGCCGAGTTTTTGGCCGCCATGGGCATTGAGGAATCCGCGATCCACGTCCTGACCCGGCTGCTGTACAAGGCACTGGGTTATATCAGCTTTTTCACCACCGGTGAGGACGAAGTCCGCGCCTGGACCATCCGTCATGGCGCCACGGCGGTGGAAGCCGCCCATGCAATTCACTCCGACATCGCGCGCAGTTTCATCCGCGCGGAAGTCATGAAGTACCAGGAATTGATTGCCGCCGCCCCGACCGGTCACGCGGCCGAGGTCCACCTCAAGGAAGCCGGCAAGCTCCACCTCAAGGGCAAGGATTACCTCGTGGAAGACGGCGATATCGTCCATATCCGCCACAGTGGCTAGCTTTCCTGCCCCGGTTGGACAGAGAAAAACTCCTGCATTACCATTGCCTCCGACATGAAGATTCCCAGCGTTGTTGAAAAAGTTGCCGGTGGATTCCAGTTCACCGAAGGCCCGGTCTGGGTGGAAGCGCGACGTGAGTTGATTTTCAGCGATATTCCCGCCAACAGACTTTACCGGTTCAAAGCAGGCAAAGCCGAGGTGTGGCGCGAGCCCAGCGGCAATGCCAATGGCAACACGCTCGATCTTGCCGGGCGATTGCTGACCTGCGAGCACGGGAATCGCCGCGTCAGCCGCACGGAGTTGGATGGCACGGTGATCTCGTTGGCGGAACGGTATCAGGGCCGAAGATTGAACAGCCCGAATGACATCGTGGTGCACAGCGATGGTTCCATCTTCTTCTCCGACCCGCCTTATGGCGTGAAACCTGAACAACGCGAACTCGACATTCAGGGCGTTTACCGCATCGACCCCGGAAGCAGCGAACCGCTGCTGGCGGTGGAAGATTTTGTGAAACCCAACGGCCTGGTGTTCTCGCCGGACGAGGAACGGCTTTACATCGCCGACACGGAGCTGGACCATGTCCGGGTGTTTCAAGTGCAACCCGATGGCGCGCTGCTGGGCGGGGATGTGTTCTGCAAAGTGTCGCGTCCCGACGGCATGGCCGTCGACAGCGCCGGCAACCTCTACGTTGCGGCGCAGACCGCGGTGGCTGTTTTTGACGCCGATGGTTATTCACTGGGCGAGATACCGGTTCCAGAGCGACCGGCAAACCTGACCTTCGGTGATGACGACGCCCGGACACTTTACATTTGCGCCAAGACCAGCCTGTACCGGGTGCGCTTCGCCCCGTGACCAGAGGGTCCGCCCCGAAAATTGCGCTTGCGCACGCGCCTGTTTCCCCAGATAAACACGGCTCGTGAGGTGTGCTTGATGAGCGAGAACACCCGTGGGAAACGCGGAGAAACACCCACTCGCCTAGTCGGGAGGAAGAACACATGAAAGCAGGCAAGTATTGTGCCGTGAGCGTGCTGGCACTGGTCAGCATCAGCGCCATCATGGGGCCGTTGGCCTGGGCTGATGAAGTTCAGGACCTGAAAAAGGAAAACGTGGAATTGCGTCAGCGGGTGGACAAACTCGCGGGCGAACTCGACACGATCAAAGCCTTGCTCCAGGAGCGCGGCCTGCCGGTTCCCCCACCCAGCCAAGGCGCGGCGTTGCGCCCGGTCAGCGCCAAGTTCGACATCCAACTGTACGGGTACATCAAGCTCGACGCGTCGTTTGATGATTCGCGGGTCAACGCCGGCAACTTCGCACGCTGGGTCGAGACGGAGAGTGTGTTGGCCAACGATGCGCAATTCAACATGACAGCCAACCAGACGCGCCTCGGCATGGACATCACCATGCCGGCAACCGACAAGATCAAGTCGAGCGGCAAGGTCGAAATCGATTTCTACGGCGCCGGCGCCGGGGAGAACAAGCCCGATCCCATGTTGCGCCATGCTTACCTCAATGTGGAATGGCCGGAACTGCGCTTCAGTGTGTTGGCAGGACAGACCTCGGACATCATTTCGCCGCTGGTGCCAAACACGGTGAACTACAGCGTGGGCTGGTGGCAGGGCAACGTCGGTTACCGGCGCCCGCAGATCCGTCTCACCAAATCCATTGGCCTCGCCGAGAACGTTGACCTGAAGCTGGAGGGAGGCATCTCCCGCACCATTACCGGCCGACGCGTCGTTTTCAAGGAAGCGACGGACCCGGACACCGGCGCCGATGCTGGCTTCCCGACAGTCGCGGCACGGGCAAGCCTGAGTTTTCCCGTGGGCGAGAAGCGGCAGGCCACGGTTGGCATCTCTGGATATTACGGAGGCGAAGAAGTACATGCGACCAACCTGGTCAGCGCCACTGACTACAAGACGTGGTCCGCAAACATCGATTTGAAACTGCCGCTGACCGGCTGGCTGCTGTTGCAGGCAGAAGGTTTCATCGGGGAGAACATGGATTCCCACCTCGGCGGCATCGGCCAAGGCATCAACACCGCGCTCGGCACGGAGATCAGCACCATCGGCGGCTGGGCAGCGATCACACTCACCCCGGACAAGGCCTGGCAATTCAACTTCGGCGGCGGCTTCGATAATCCCGACAACCGCGACCTGACCGGCAGCACCACACCCGGAAGCGATGCGCGGACGGCAAACTACTTCGTGTTCGGCAACTGCTTCTACTCGTTCACCGCGAATCTGCAGGTCGCCCTCGAAGTCAGCTATCTGCGCACGACGTATCGGACGCTTGACGACGGTGACGCGTTGCGCCAACAACTTGCGTTCATCTTGAAGTTTTAACCGAAAGGACAATCACCATGGCAGGTCTGGATTTCAAAACACCCGTCACCCGGGAGCAGGAGGACGAAGCGGTCGTCGCCTACAACACACGCATCGGCTTGTACCTGTTTACCTCCTATGTGGTCTTCTACGGCGGCTTCATGGCGCTGAGCGCCTTCTCGCCCGAGATCATGAGCCGGCCGCTGCTGGCGGGCGTCAACGTGGCAGTGGTGTACGGGTTTGCCCTCATCATCGCCGCTCTCGTGCTGGCGCTTGTTTACATGAAAATCAGCCGCAAATCCGCCCAATAGGATTCCCCCATGATTCACGAAACTTCTTTCCTCGCAATTCTCGTTTTTCTTTTCTTCGCGGGCGCAGTGCTTGCGATCAGCTTTTATCTGGGCCGCAAAGCCAAGTCGGCCCAGGGCTATTTCGCTGCCGGCGGTGGCATCCATTGGGCCGTCAACGGCGTGGCGTTTGCCGGTGACTATCTCTCCGCGGCGTCGTTTCTTGGCATCTGCGGCATGATCGCATTCTACGGTTACGACGGCTTCCTCTACTCCATCGGCTACCTGGCCGGCTGGATCGTTGCGCTCTTCATCGTGGCGGAACCATTGAAACGGCTGGGCCGCTTCACGTTTGCCGACGCGCTCGACAACCGCTTCAACTCCCGCGGCATCAAGCTCGCCGCCGCCATCAGCACATTGGTGGTCAGCTGCTTCTATCTCATCCCGCAAATGGTCGGCGCAGGCGCGCTCGTGCAACCGCTGCTCGGCTTCCCGCATTACGTCGGCGTCATCGTCGTCGGCCTGATCGTGACAATGATCGTGACCACGGCCGGCATGGTTTCAACGACGTGGGTGCAGTTCATCAAAGGCAGCGTGCTGGTGGTATTGTGCGCCGTCATCACGGTCATGATTCTGATGCGTGGCGTCACGACCAAACCCGTCGATGCAGCCGGTAAGGAACGTCATGTCGCCGCGCGGCAGGTGACCGCTGAGAACTTGGCCGGCACCCCGCTGCCCGAAGAAGGTGCGTGGACCGGCAAGCCTTATGTTCGCGTCAAGGACGGCAACGGCATCGTCACCGTCTGGCGCAAAGAGGCCGATGGCACGTTCTCGGAAACACAAACGCTGCGCGTTCAGAAGGACGGCCACAAATTTGTCAACGGCCGCCCCCGCGGCAAGCAGGAAGGCGAAGCCGACCTGATGCCGGTCGGCTATGCCTCGAAGTTGCCGGGCGATGTCGAGAAGACGGGGCCCCTTGGCCCGCTGGCGTTCCTCCGCACCATGCAGGAAAGCGAAGTCATCCTCTGGAGTTCCGAGAAGATCACGGAACCAGATGGCGGCACCACGACGGTGTTCTTCCAGAAACCGACGGCCGGCGAAGATTTCATGGCGCCCGGTTCGAGCCCGACCTTCAAGAAGGTGCGCAGCTCGAAGTTCTTCGACAAACTCGACTTCCTTTCGCTGATGCTGGCTCTGTTCTGCGGCACGGCTTCCCTGCCCCACATTCTGATTCGCTATTACACCGTCAAAGATCAGGCCAGCGCCCGCAAAAGCACGGTGGTCGGCATTGCCGCCATCGGCTTTTTCTACGTCCTGACGCTGTTCCTCGGCTTGGGGGCCATGACCAGTGGCGCGCTGGACGTGACCGATTCAAACATGTCCGCGCCGTTGCTGGCCCGGAGCATCAACGAGTTGCTCTTTGCGGTCATTTCGGCCGTGGCGTTCACCACTGTGCTCGGCACGGTCAGCGGGTTGATCATGGCCGCCAGCGGCGCCGTGGCGCACGATTTGATGACGAACTTCTTGAAGATGCGGCTCGATGATTTCCAGAAAGTCCGGGCGGCCAAGGTCGCCGCAATGGCAGTCGGTGTCATCGCGATCATCCTCGGCATTCTGTTCTCGAAGATGAACGTCAACTTCCTCGTCGGCTGGGCCTTCAACATCGCGGCGTCGGCAAACTTGCCGGCCTTGGTCATGTTGCTGTTCTGGAAACGCACCACCAAGCAGGGAATCACGGCGGCCATCGTGGTGGGCATGATTTCCTCGCTGGGCTGGATCCTGCTGAGCGCGCAAGCCTACAAGGATGTTTACGGACTCAATCCCGCCGATGCCATCGTGCCGTTCAGCCAACCGGCCATCGTCACGATCCCGCTCGGATTTCTAGTGTTGGTCGTGGTGTCGCTGTTCACGCAGCGTACCGGTCCCGCGGCGGAGCCGAAGCGCGAACCAGAACTGGCAACCGCATCCTAAGCGCTTGGATCAGCGGGCACGAAGAGAAGTTTCTTTTCCTCTGTGTCCCAAAGCACAAGCCGGCGCGTCGGTGATGTCAGATCATCACTGACGCAGGTGAACTGTGTGCCTTTGATCTCGGCGCGATGCAGCGTGTGAAAATGTCCAAAGACCCAGGCGCGCGGCCGGTAATCCAGCGCTCGCCATAGCCGGCCCAGCTCTGCTTCGCCGCAGTCATCCTGTGGTCCGGGATCGAACCCGGCAGCAGCGATGTGTTCGGCCACTCCCGGCTGCTGTTCCTGGGTGCCATGCATGCCGATGCCAATCCCTGCCGGGCAGGAATGGGTCACCAGCAAATCTGGATGCTCGCGATTGAACAGCTTCGCCGCACGATCGCACTGTTGACGCAGGATGTAGTTGGGCCAGCCCGTGAGCAGACTGTGGCGTTGTGGACGGTCAACGTGCAGCGCGCCTCCCAAGAACCCCACCTTCAGGCCCCCGATCACAGCGATCGAGGGACGTGGTTGGTAGATGAGATTGCTCTCCGCCGTCCAGCGATCTGCCCATCCCTGTCGCACAGCTTGCCGGAGCCAGCGATGGTCCTCATGGTTGCCGTCAATGGCATGCAAAGGCAACGGGAACCGCACCGTCTGTGCTCCCCAAGCGGCTTTGGAAAACCCGAAATCACCGACCTGGATCGCTGCGCCGACTCGGTAATCCAGCTGCGCTTGGCGTAGCACATCTGCCAGTGGCAGATGGCGGCCGTGGACATCGCCAATGACCAGCACGCGCATGGCTAGACCGTCCGGGCGAAATCGTTTTCCAGCCGCGCCTGGAAAACGGTGATGTCGGCAAACACCTTCTTCAACATGGAGCGCTCCAATTGGGTGAGTTCGCGCAGGTCGATGTAGTTGTCCGGCTCGACACCCCGGCTCCATTGGGCGGCTTGGTGGGTCAGTCGCATCTGCATCAACGCGGCGTAAGCCTGTACGAGTTCGTCGTGACTTGATGGCAACAGGATTGCCTGGTCGCGCAGGCAGTTGAACCGGTCAATCGTATTTGTCTCGGCGCAATGGTGCCGCAACGCATACAGGCGGGCAAAGTTCACCAGCGGAATGATGGCACTCTTGATGTTGAACGCCGCCGAATGTTCGCCGCCCGCTTCCAGTTGGATGTTGCCAAAGAACCCACGCGGCGGACGGAACTGGAGCGTGCTTTGCGCCAGGTGAAAGAAGAACGTGGGATGATCGCCGCTGAGGAGCGATTGCAGGAGTTGGCGCAACTCGGTGACGTGCGCCGCTTCGCCATGCACGCAGCGGAAATCGAAGAAGATGTTCACATCCAGCAGGTCTTGCGGATTCGCGGCCCGAATGCAGTCCGTGAAATACTGTCGCCACCGGCTCAACGGCTGACACCATTTCGGGTTCGCGGCCATTGTTTCGCCCTTGCAGCGCCGGTAGCCGACCTCATCCAGCCAACCACAAACCTTGGCCCCCAAGCGGAGGAAATAGGCCTGCACATCCGCCAACCGATCAGCGGGAACATCCGCAAAGATCAATGCGTTATCCTGGTCGGTCGCGAGTGTTTGTTCGCCGCGCGCCTCGCTGCCCAGAGCCAGAAAGGTGAAGGGCACCGGTGCCGCGCCCAGCTCTGCTTCGGCCAATCCGACAAGTCGAATCACCACGGCATCGGCCACGCTGCTCATCACGCGCGTCACGTGTTCCACCCGGGTGCCGCTCTCCAACAACGTCTTCACCAAGGCCGGTAACTTGCGGTGGGAGTCGCGCAACTCCTCCACGGACTTTGCCTGCTCGACCTCTGCCAGCAGCACCCCGACCGCATGGCGCTGGGCGTGCAGAATCTCGACGCCTGACAGGACACCGAGCGTCAGGCCCATCTCGTCAGTGACGACAAGGTGCTGCAATCCGCGTTCCTGCATCAGGCGGGCGGCCTCGAACAGAAGCACGTGCCCGGCAATGCGGACCAATGGAGCACTCATGATCGTGGATACCGGCTGGGCGGGGTCACGTCCTGCCGCCAGCACCCGGTTGCGTAAATCGCTGTCGGTGACGATCCCGACCGGCTCGCCGTCGGGCGTCTTCACCAGGATCGCCGTGGCTTTGGCGCGTGCCATGGCCATGGCGGCTTTTTGAATAGGGGTCGCCAGTTCGCACGACAGCGTCGATACGCTGAACGCTTTGACGGGACGGGTGGTCAACGGCAAGCTCGTTTGCAGCTCCGCCACGAGACGCGTCACGGTCTCTTCCGCCCGTTTGTGGGCCGTCACGTCCTTCAGCGACAGAATCTGGCCGGTACGCTCGCCGATGGTGACCGGGGCCGAAGACAAAACAACGTCTGCCGTGGCGCCTGTTTTGCTGATGAGTTTGGCATGTTGATCGGAAATGGGCTCGATGATCTGGAGCAGCGTCAGATCGCCCAACTCCTGCTCGGTGTAACCCAACCGGTTCAGCAATGTCCTGTTCGCATAGACGGGTCTGTCTTCCAGCACCAACAACACGCCCTCGGTGGTTCCCTCCAGCAGCAGCCGGTATTTCTCCTCGGAAGCGCGCAACGCCGTTTCCGCGCGCCAGCGCTCGCGCTCGAGGCCAAACCCCTGGCGGGCCATGTACGCCAGCAGCAGTGCGATCGCGGCGCTGATGCCCAGGGAAACCTGCCACACTCGCTGTGTGATGCGCCCGATCTCGGCGCGGACATCCTCCATGTACACGCCCGTACCGACGATCCAGCCCCACGGTGCAAAACCTTTGACGTAAGAAAGCTTGGGCACGACGCGGCTCTCGTCGTCTTTCCATTGCCAGAGGTATTCGATGTAGCCGTCGGTGGATTCACGGACGACGCGCGCGGACTCGACAAACAGCTTTTTGCCGGCAGGGTCGGAGTAGCCGGTCAGGTCCTGGCCATTTAATTCGGGCCGGTAAGGATGCATGATCATGCGCGGCTGCATGTCGCAGACCCAGAAATAATCCTTCCCGTCATCGCCGTATCGAAGGCGCCCGATGCGAACAATGGCGGCCTGCTGGGCGGCTTCGCGGGTGAGCCGTCCCTGCTTCTCCTGCTCGTGCAGGCCGTCGAGTTCACTCCAGGCGGTCTGTGTCAGCTCGCGGATCATCTCCTTCTTGCGATCGATGATGACGCGTTTCATCGCCGGCAGGACGACAACGAAGATCAGCCCGAGACAGAGGGCGAAAGTCAGGACAGAGGGCGAGACAATCTTCAGGAGCAAAAAACGGAAATGCGGCCGCGGGTGCAACTCGCTCCCGACGGCGTTGTTCTGTTGACTCATCTTTCCTTCCACCGCGGATGATGCCGATGCCGCATCAGACGCGAATCTTCACGACGACCTTCCGCACTTCACCCACCACGTCCCACATGGCCCCGGGCGCGTGGCCATCCTCCGGAAAAAATACGGCAAACTGTCCCGGCCCCATCTGCAACGGCGTCGCGCTTGCCGGGTTTGCGAAAAACGCGATGTCTTTCTCGGCGTTGTACGGCTCGGTCACAAGGGTCAGCGCAGCTAACGGCGCCCAGAAGATGCGTTCGCGGCCGGTAAGGATGAACTGGATGTCGGCGTATTGCCGGTGCGCTTCGAATCGGCACTGCTCGACTGGCCGGGTTGGGTAAGTCTGCACAAGCGCGAAGACGT
The DNA here is from genome assembly GCA_041306525.1 of Verrucomicrobiota bacterium. Taxonomy (GTDB): domain Bacteria; phylum Verrucomicrobiota; class Verrucomicrobiia; order Palsa-1439; family Palsa-1439; genus JBFZFE01. Next base: position 11,608 of record JBFZFE010000434.1, read on the forward strand.
CCATGCCCACCACTTCATAGCGGCCAATGGGCGTCGCGGCGTTGATGCCGGCCAGATATTGAAACGCTTGCTCGAAGCGCTGTCCGAGACAGGCGTAGCGACGCCATTGAGTGAAATTGTCGAGAATCATTGTCGCACTTGCTCCGTTCCACTTGTCTGCTATCATCCGCCGAACCTTTGGGCAAGGACAACAAACACATGGCAAAGATCTCGATTCAGAACGGCAAACTTCAAGTTCCCAACAATCCGACCATCCCGTTCATCCGCGGCGACGGTACCGGCCCGGATATCTGGGCCGCCAGCGTGCGCGTGATGGACGCGGCGGTCGCCAAGGCCTACGGCGGGGCGCGCCAAATCGAGTGGCTGGAAGTCTGGGCCGGGGAGGAATCGTTCAAGAAGTTCAACAACTGGTTGCCCGATGAAACCGTCCAGGCGTTCCAAGATTATCTCGTTGGCATCAAAGGCCCGTTGACCACGCCGGTGGGCAAAGGGATTCGCTCGCTCAATGTCGCGTTGCGCCAGATGCTGGACCTGTATGTTTGCTTGCGACCGGTACGCTGGTTCAAAGGAGTCCCCTCCCCCGTCAAACATCCTGAGAAGGTGGACATGGTCATCTTCCGCGAGAACACCGAGGACATCTATGCCGGTATCGAGTACGCCGCCGGCAGCCCCGAAGCGCAGAAGGTGCTGGAGTTCCTTGCGCGGGAATTCCCGAAGGAATTCAAGAAGATCCGTTTCCCCAGCACGACTGGTATCGGATTCAAGCCGGTATCCCAGGACGGCAGCGAACGGCTGATCCGTTCCGCCATTCAGTACGCGATCGCGAACAATCGCAAGTCGGTGACGCTCGTCCACAAGGGCAACATCATGAAGTTCACCGAAGGCGCGTTTCGCGATTACGGCTATGCCCTCGCGAAACGGGAGTTCGGCGCCGTTGAAATCGACGGCGGGCCGTGGTGCAAACTCCCCAATGGCATTGTCATCAAGGACGCCATCGCCGACATCACACTCCAGCAGGTCCTCACGCGTCCCACCGATTTCGACGTCATTGCCACGCTCAATCTCAATGGCGACTACCTCAGCGATGCTCTCGCCGCGCAAGTCGGCGGGATTGGCATCGCCCCGGGCGGGAACATCAATTATTTGACTGGTCACGCCATCTTTGAGGCGACTCATGGCACGGCGCCGAAGTACGCCAACAAGGACGTCGTCAACCCCGGCAGCGTGATCCTCAGCGGCGAGATGATGCTGCGTTACTTGGGGTGGAGCGAAGCCGCCGACTTGATCCTCAAGGGAATGGATGGCGCCATCAATGCCCAATTGGTGACCTATGATTTCGCGCGGCTCATGGACGGCGCGAAAGAGGTGAAATGCAGCCAGTTTGGCGACGTGATCATCACGAAGATGTGAGAGTGCGATGAGCGAACTTACCAACCGTGAAATCCGCGCCCTCAAAGCGCAAGCACAGCACCTTGAACCGGTGGTGCGCATTGGCAAAACGGGGTTATCACCGGCCGTGATTGCCGGTATCGAGAAGGCCCTGTCAGCGCGCGAACTGATCAAGATCCGCCTCGATCACGAGCGCGATCAACGTGACGAACTGGCCGGTAAGGTGGCAGCCGTCACGCACTCAACCCTCATCATGCAGGTGGGAAAAGTGGCGATTTTTTACCGGCCCAAGCCGGTGCCGACAGCCTGAAAGCAAAAGAGGCCGGCTGATCCAGCCTCTTCCGATATTGCCCGTCAATCCTAGAACTGCCAGTTCACGAGCGGAATGATCTTCCAGTCTGGTTTGGCATCAATCTGGTTCCACAAACCGATTTGCAGGCCGTTCATCTGGTTGGCCAAGTTGACGAGGCCGAATTGCAGGCCGCGCACCGACTCCGCCCGGTTCACCAAGCCGATCTGCGCACCACTGATGTGCTTGCCGGTCATGTTGTAGAGCCCAGCCAGCTGAATCCCGGTGGTATCACCATCCACCATGGTGACAATGCCCTGCTGAATGCCCGTGAGGTTGCCTTCCACCTGCGAGAACAAGCCCTGTTGCCAGCCGGTGGCATTGCCACTGGCTCGGGAGTAAATCGCATTCCATTGCAGCCCGCCCATGTCTTGCTCAACGGCGCCAACGAGACCGAGTTGGATGCCGCCGAAAGAGCCGGTGACTTCGTGTGCAAAACCAAGGTCCAAGGCGTTGACGTCACTGTTGCGGCCGTAGATCTGCAAGCGCAGTCCACGAACGGCTTGGTCTTCGCCGACCAACTGAATCGGCGGCCAGAGGGCCAACTGGATCGGACTGTCTGCCAAGACGCCTTTGCTCAACGCGGCGCACATCGCCATCACACACAACAACAACTTGAATCGCTTCATCAGGGTTCTCCTTTTCTGGGTTGTTCTCCTGCAACATCCCGCAAAATGACGCTGCTTCCTCACGCCGTCAACTCCAACCGGTTTGCTCACTTCGCCGCTTGATTCTCCAGCAATTGCCAGAATTTGGGATTCTCTTCCAGCAACTGGTCCTCCGAAATCGGCAATTTGCTGCGGAAAAAGAAGTCTTTGAGCGAGTTCCGATTCAGGATGCAAACGACATTGATGATCCCGTCTGTTTTCTCAAAATAGATGCGGTAATCTTTCACCCGGCAACGGAAGATTTTGCGCCCGCCGCGGGTCAACTGGCCAAATTTGCCATCGCTCTTCTCGAAATCCTGCGGAAGCACCTGAAAGCCATCAATCAACTCGATCTGCACGGCCCGTGGCATCGCCGACAGTTCCTTGGCGCTTAGCTGGCTGAAAATGATCTGAAGCATGGCGGTGAGGATAGCGGAAGACTACCGGCGCGCAAGAACAGACTTGGCCCGGTCAGGGTGGTTCGTGATCAGCCCGTCAACTCCCCAGCCGGCCAAGCGCTCCATTTCCACTCGCCGGTTGACGGTCCAGACGAACAGCTTCAAGCCCTGCTGATGAATGCGGTCCACGACCGCTTGCGAGGTGATGAGACGGCGCGAGGCACCAATCCCTTCAATCGGCACCGGAAAAGCAACCGGCAGTTCCCGAGCCACCAAGGCAAACCGGCAAATTTCAGGACTTGCTGCCGCGAACCGCTGGATGCGGTTGATCGACAGGGCAAACACAACGACCTGCTGCTGCATTCCCATCGCGGCGATGGCAGACGCCACTTTCAGGGGACAAGCCCGTTTGATCTCAATCAGAACCTGGGCCCGGCCTCGACAAACTGACAGCACCTCCGGCAAAGTTGGGATGGCCGAATTGAGACGGCGCATCTGGGCCAGCGTCGTGTCTCGAACACGCCCCGTCGTCCCGCAAAGTCGATCCAGCCGGTAATCGTGAAATACCGCCAGCTCACCGTCGCAAGTCTCATGGACATCAACTTCAACCATGTCCACGCCCAGCCCTAATGCCGCCTGGATGGCCGGCATGGTATTTTCCGCAAAGCGACCGCTAAACCCCCGGTGTGCGATGATCTTCATGCTCTTCCACGATAGTTACGGCAAGCTCACCGCACGAGGCAAACGGAATGTTGACAACTTTTGGGCGCGGTCTATAGTGCAGCGTCAATTAAGACTAAACTTGTCTGATTTGAGGAGAGCCAGAGAAATGAACGACAGTTTCGAGATCATAAACCTGCATGCCGGCATTGAGGATCGCGAGATTCTCAAGGGGTTGAACCTGACGGTGCGCAAAGGCGAAGTGCATGCCATCATGGGACCCAACGGTTCCGGCAAAAGCACGCTCGCCAACACCATCATGGGCAACCCGAAATACGCGGTGACCGAGGGTCAGGTGCTCTTGAAAGGTGAGGATGTGCTGGCGCTGCCCACGGAGGAGCGTTCGCGCAAGGGGTTGTTCCTGGCGTTCCAGTATCCCTGCGAAGTGCCCGGGGTGCGGACCTCGAACTTCCTGCGGCTGGCCTGCCAGGCGCGCGCGGGCAAGGATCTCGACACGATGGAGTTTTTCGACAAGCTCCAGGAGAAGATGAAGTTGTTGGACATCGATGAGAAGTTCGTGCGCCGGTACTTGAACGAAGGGTTCTCGGGCGGCGAAAAGAAACGCAACGAGATCCTGCAGATGATGATGCTGGACCCGGAGTTTGCGATCCTCGATGAAACCGACTCAGGGCTCGATATCGACGCATTGAAGATCGTCTGCGATGGCGTGAACAAACTGCGCGGGCCGAACATCGGTTTCCTGATCATCACGCATTATGAACGGATGCTGCGCTACATCACCCCCGACTTCGTCCACATCCTGGTGGATGGACGCATCGTGAAGTCCGGTGGGCCCGAGCTGGCGGCGCATCTGGAGCAGCATGGCTACGACTGGATCACCAAGGATCAAGCGCCCATGACCGCAGGAGCCATCTGATGAGCAATCCCTCCGCTACTGAACTGCCGATTGGACGCACCTACAAAGAGGGCTTCCACGACGACATCAAGACGTTGAAGACGGTCCCGAAGGGGCTGTCGCATGACGTTGTGGATTACATGTCGGATGTGAAGGCCGAGCCGGATTGGATGCGGCAGTTTCGTCATCGCAGCCTGGACCTGTTCCTGAAACAGGGCATACCGGAGTGGATGCCGGGGTTGCGGACCGAGTTCAACTACGACGAGTTCACCTATTACCTGAGCCCCGTGGACAAGTCGGCCCGCAAGTGGGAGGACGTGCCCGAGGAGATTCGGCGGACGTACGACAAGCTCGGCATCGCCAAGGAAGAGCAGAAGCTGCTCGGCGGTCTCGGTGCGCAGATTGACAGCGAGATGGCCTACCACAACGTCCAGGAATCGCTGACCAAGAAAGGCGTCGTCTTCCTGAGTTGTGATGATGGCATGAAGGAGTTCCCGGAGATTTTCCGCGAGCACTTCGCCAAGGTCATTCCGCCCGAGGACAACAAGTTCGCTGCGCTTAATTCGGCGTTCTGGAGCGGCGGATCGTTTGTGTACGTGCCCAAGGGTGTGAAATGCGATGTGCCGTTGTCGGTTTATTTCCGCATCAACGCCGAACAGTTCGGCCAGTTCGAGCGGACGCTGATCATCGTCGAGGACGATTCGTTTTGTCATTACGTCGAAGGCTGCTCGGCGCCGATTTACACGACCAATTCGCTGCATGCGGCGGTGGTCGAGATCTACGTCAAGGAACGCGCCCGTTGCCGGTACACGACGATTCAGAACTGGTCCACGGACGTCTATAACCTCGTCACCAAGCGCGCGCTGATCTCCAGCAAGGGCGTGATGGAATGGGTGGACGGCAATCTCGGTTCGAAACGAACGGTGAAATATCCCTCCTGCTACATGATTGGCGAAGGCGCGCACGGCGAGATCCTGAGTCTGGCATCGGCCGACAAAGGCATGTGGCAGGATGCCGGCGCGAAGCTGGTGTTCCTGGCGCCGAATTGCACCGGCCGCATCAACTCCAAGTCGATTAGCGGCCATGGCGGACGCAGTTCTTACCGGGGCTTGGTTCAGGTGGCGAAGAACGCGACCGGCTGCCGGGCACAGGTCAATTGCGATGCGTTGATCCTCGATGAGCGCAGCCGTTCAGACACCTACCCCACGATGGAGACCAACGGCAACCTGGCGACTCTCGAACATGAGGCCAGCGTCTCGAATGTGTCGGAGGAACAGATTTTTTATCTGACCAGCCGCGGCATCAAGAAAGAGGATGCCGTCTCGATGATCGTCAACGGCTTCATTGAGCCGATCGTGAAGGAGCTGCCGATGGAATTTGCCGTCGAAATCAACCGTTTGATCAACATGCAGATGGAAGGCTCGGTCGGCTGATGAGCAACCCCATCGCAAAAAGCAGCGTCGAAACACTGGCCCGCAACGAACCGGCTTGGGTCGCGAACCAACGTCGCGTGGCGTGGGAAACCTTTGAACGGCTTCCCCTGCCCTCGCGGCGGGACGTGGACTGGCAGCGGTTTGATCTGAAAGCACTCCAACTCGACAAGCTCGCGGCCAGCAACAGCAACCCCTTCGTCACGGCGAGTCTCTCCTCCCTCTCCTCACCACTCGCCGCGAAGGGGGTCCTTTTCAGCACGTTACCGGCAGCCATCACACAGCACCCCGAACTCGTGCGTGAGTATCTGGGCAAAAGCATTGTGGCCGATGAACCGGCCAAGTTCGCCGCCCTGCACAATGCGCTCTGGGATACCGGGGCGTTTCTGTATGTGCCGGCGGGGCTGCGGATCGAGGCGCCCATCGAGATCGAGTACCGGTTCCAAGGCGACCACGCGGCGGGATTTCCCCGCACGTTGATCGTGCTCGAAGCCGGCGCCGAAGCGACCGTCGTGCAAAAGTTCGTTGGCGGCCCTGCCGCGGACGTAAAGTTGGCGGCGGCCAGCGTGCTGGCGGCCAGCAGCGAAGTCTTCGTCAAGGACGGCGGCAAGCTGCATTACGTGATCTCCCAGAACTGCGGCCCGAACGTGTTCGATTTCACCTTGAAACGGGCCCATGTGGCGCGAGATGCGGAGATTGACTGGGTCGTGGGGATGTTTGGCGGTTCGCTGAGCCGGTATGACGTCCAGTGCATCATGGAAGGCGAAGGCGGGATGAGCTACATGTACGGCGTCGGTGTGGGCGACGGCCAGCAGCAGATCGGCCAGTTCACCAAACAACATCACCGGGTGGGCCATACCACCAGCGATTTGTTGTTCAAGAACGTCTTGCGCGACCAGGCAGCCAGCAACTACGCCGGCATCATCAAGGTCGAGAAGAACGCCAACGGCACCAACGCTTACCAGTCCAATCGCAATCTCGTGCTCGACAAACAGGTCCAGTGCGATACGCGTCCGATCCTGGAGATTGAATCGAACCAGTTGCGCTGCACACATGGAGCCACGGTCGGCTGGCTGGATGAGCAGCAGCTTTACTACTTGCGCAGCCGCGGCCTGGCTGACGTCGAAGCGAAGAACGTGTTGATCGAGGCTTTTCTGGAGCCGGTACTGGCCCGCATCCAGGTCGAGAGCGTCCAACGCGAGTTTGCCGAACTGATCCATCACAAAGTCGTGCGCTGAACAATCCGCCGGGAGGAGCCGACATGATTGAACTACTCGACGCCGTCGAACTCGAAGAGATCCGCGACGATTTCCCGCTGTTGCGTCAGCGGGTCCATGGTAAACCGCTGGTTTATCTCGACAACGCGGCCACCTCGCAGAAGCCGCGCATCGTCATCGAGGCGATGAACGACTATTACACGCGCTACAATGCCAACGTTCACCGCGGCATCCATGCGCTGGCGGAGCGCGCGACCCGCGAATACGAGCTCGCCCGGCAAAAAGCGGCACGGTTCATCAACGCTGAGTCAACCGACTGCGTCATTTTTACACGCGGCACGACCGAGGGCATCAACCTGGTCGCCCAGACGTGGGGACGCGCCAACTTGAAGTCTGGCGACGAGATTCTGACCACGTGGATGGAGCATCACAGCAACCTCGTGCCGTGGTACCAGCTCGCGGAGGCGACCGGTGCCGTCATTCGCCGCATTCCGCTGACCCCCGACGGCAAGCTGGATCTGGAGAACCTCGACAAGCTCCTGACCAGCCGCACCAAGCTGGTGGCCCTGACGCATTGCTCCAACATGCTCGGGACAATCAACCCCATCCGCGAAATTGCCCATGCCGCGCACCGGCAAGGTGCGTTGGTGCTGGTGGACGGCGCGCAAAGCACGCCGCATATGGCCATTGATGTCCAGGCGCTGGGCTGTGATTTCTTCGCCTTCAGCGGCCACAAGATGTGCGGCCCGACCGGCAGCGGCGTGTTGTATGGGAAACGCGCCATCCTCGACGCGATGCCGCCATTTCTCGGCGGCGGTGAGATGATCCGCGAAGTCCGTGCCGATGGGTTCACCTGCAACGACCTGCCGTGGAAGTTTGAGGCCGGCACCCCCGGCATCGCCGAGGCCATCGGGTTGGGCGTGGCCATCGAGTATCTACAGAAGATTGGGCTGGAGAAAATTCGCCACCATGAAAAAGAAATAACCACCTATGCCTTCGACCGGCTGAGTGAGTTGGTGGAAGTTATTGCCTACGGTCCGCGCGACGCCGAACAGCGTGGCGGCCTGATTTCGTTTACTTTTGGCGATATTCATCCGCATGACATGGCGACGTTTTTCGATCAGGACGGCATCGCAATTCGGGCGGGCCATCATTGCACCATGCCTTTGCATAAGCACTTAGGACTCGGAGCCACCGCGCGCGCCAGCTTCTATCTGTACAACACACGGGAGGAAGTGGATGCCTTTGTGGAGACGCTGCGGAAAGCCAAAAAGTTCTTCGGCGCCTGCCCGACAGGGCGGAAATTCGGATTTTGACATAAATATGGCACGGAACATGTTCTAAGCATCTCAACCAATGGCTCAGAACTAAAAAAGGAGAACGACATGAAACGGAACCGCAAACACATGAAGCTCGGTGATGTCATCCGCATCGTCTCGCAATTGGCCCGCAACGATCATGAAACGGGCGTCGTGGTGGCCGACATGATCAATCGCGGCGTGATCAAGTTCAGCGGACCGCACCGTCTTCAGCGCGTCGTTGTCAAGTGAGCCGATAGACACTCTCTCCCGAACCTGACGACGTGGAATCCTCCCCCACGTCCGTGATGTAACCGCCCGGCAGGATCGCCCGATCCTGCCGGGCGTTTGTCTTTGCCAGCCAAGCTTTTTACTTTGCCGACCATCGTTTTGTGATACCTTCTGCGACCATGCTTGAGGAGCTTTACCAAGAAATCATTCTCGACCACTACCGCCGCCCCCGAAACAAAGGAAAGACTGAACCAGTGGACCTCTTGGCGCGCGACAGCAACCCGCTTTGCGGCGATGAGATCGAGATCACAGTGCGAATGGTTGACGGCAAGATTGCAGAGCTCAAATTCGACGGACACGGTTGCTCCATCAGCCAGGCTTCGGCTTCCATCATGACTCAAAAGCTGGCCGGCAAGACACCGGCGGAGGCACAGGCCTTTATCGAATCGTTCCTGAAGATGATGCGGGCTGAAGTCCCCTTTGGCGGCCGCGAACTGGGCGATCTGAAAGCACTGGAAGGCGTTTTGAAGTTCCCGGTTCGCGTCAAATGCGCGACGCTGTCCTGGAACACGGCACACAAGGCGTTGAACCCGCCGGCTTCCCAACGCTGACTTTGGCATGCATCAGTTTGCGCATCATTTCACCCTCGAAGAGGCGCGGGCGCTGCTGCCCGAATTGCAGCGTGTCTTCAAGCTGATTCACCGCGGACGCGACCAACTCCAAAAGGCGGACCAGCGCTTGGCCGAAGTGCTGGCCCAGGCCGGCGGCGATCTCGGTGGTGAAGCGGTCTCGACCATGCTGACCTTCCTGGTCGCCGTGAACCAAGAACTGGCACGAATTCGCAGTTGGGGCGTGGTGGTCAAGGACCTTGATCGCGGACTGGTTGACTTCCCGCATTTGCGTGATGGCCACGAGGTGTTCCTGTGCTGGGAAATCGACGAGGAAGACATCGAGTTCTGGCACGACATCGACAGCGGCTATTCCGGCCGCCAACGCCTGTGAGCCCTGCTACCGGGCTGGCGGAGCAACGCCACTGACGCTGATGGAATAGACCGACAAGCCCTTGCCGCGTGTGCAGATGCGCAGCTCATGGGCCCCCGCAGACTGACTCTCAATGAGATGATACAGGCCGGCAACGTCAACCTTCACAAAACTGCGTCCTTGCTCGTCAAACTTCAGGTCGGACCCGGCAATCTCCCGACGAACGGGCTGGCCATCCTGCTGGACAAAGACTTGCTTCCAGAAGTTTGCCTCCGGTTTCATCACCGCATGGACAGCGCCGCCCCGGTAACGAACCACCAAACAATCAGATAAATCATCCTCGGCGTCAGCGGCATGGCGCAGAAAACCATCCTGTTGTTGCCAGGTTCCCGCCACATAAACCCGATTCTCCTCCCGCTTCTCGGGGAGCAGATAAATGCCGAGTTGATTCGTGAGAGTTGCCGGCTGATTGCCCAAGGAACTGCCGTGCATTCCCAGAGACAATTCGCGGATCCAGCTGGCGGCGACAGCAACACGGTTGGAGACAAGGACAGTTGCCGGGACGCTGAGTTTGCCGGCCGCGGTCTCTTGGAGCAGAGCTTGGATGATCAACTCCTCCCTCGCGTAGTCGGCTGCTCCTGTTCGTTGATGGCATATGTGGCCATCTTTGCTGACCAACACCAATGACGGCACGGCAATCGCACCATAGCGTTGACTGATCGCATAATCACTGTCCACGGCCACGGGATAGGTGATCCCGACGCGTTTCAGGCCGCCGTGCACGTTGAGCGGGTTCAGTGCGAAATCATGCTTGGGGGAAAGGACCCCGATAACCACCAAACCACTGCCGCCATGGCGTCTCTGCCATTCCCTGATCTGCTCGAAATCCGGCAGGCACTTGGCACTGCTGTAATCAAAGAAATGTAGCAGTACCGCCTTGCCTTTGAGGTCGGCCAATTGCACCTCGCCACCGTTCAGCCATGTCATCGCCCCGGCAAGCGACGGCGCGGACTTGGCGGGCGCAGATGGCGAAGGCACCGGGCGGCAACCGCACAGCAGCAGCCAGCACAGGACGGGGATGAGAGAGTGAAGAACCTCTTTCATTTGCCCTGACAATCGGGGCAGTAGAAGGTACTTCGTTGTTGCTGGACAATGCGGCGAATCACGCCCCCGCAACGGCGACGGCAGGGCTTGCCTTGCCGGCCATAGACGGCCAAGTAGCTGTAGTTCGTCAAGATCGCGTCGCCCCACTCGATGGCCCGCCGCATGACCTTCGCCATCGACCGATGCAGCCGGCGGCGATCAGCCAAGGTCAGAGAAGCGGCACATCGACGCGGGCTGATCTTGGCTGCCCAGAGTGATTCGCTCGCATAGATGTTGCCGACCCCGGCAATGACGTGCTGGTCGAGCAACGCCACCTTCACAGGCCGACGGCTGCCACGGAGCCCCTCCAAATCACACTGCTCCACCAACGGTTCGGGACCAAGCGCCGCCAGTTTCAGGCGCAGGTCCGCCGTCGTTAGAAACGTAACATGACCAAAACGTCGGCTGTCAACGAACCACGCCGAGACCGCGCTCGTCTCGATCCGCAGCCGGTATCGTGGTGGCGGCGTGAACTCAAACCAACCGGTCATGCGCAGGTGGACGAGCAGATGATCCTGGTCATCCAGATCAATAATGATGTATTTGGCGCGGCGCCGCACATCCTGGATCTGCCGGCCACGAAGTCTTGCCACGGGTAGACGGATTTTTGCGTCGCGAACTTCCACACGATGGATGATCTGTCCTCGCAGCCGCGCGGACAGTTGGTTGACCATGACTTGGACTTCAGGGAGTTCTGGCATCAGTGACCCAGTACCCGAGGTGGGATTCGAACCCACACGGAGATTTAACTCTCCAACGGATTTTAAGTCCGCTGCGTCTGCCGTTCCGCCACTCGGGCATCACGGGGGCGAAGATAGGCGGCAGGGCGGACACAATCAAGCAAAGCGCGTCGACAACGGCCTAGTACGAGCCCCAATCCAAGCCAACCCCGGCGAGCGCCTCCTTGGTCGTGTTGGCGATCCGAATCTGGTTCGTGCCGACGCGGCCAATAACGTAAGCGTTTTGGAGCGGATCGCGGGAATTCCAAGGAGTTTTCAGGTAAAGCGCCACTTCATTGGTCAACACCAGATCCCCATCCATTTTGCCATACTCCAGAGCCCATTGGTCAATGGCGGCATCCATCTTGCGAATATCACTCATGATGCGTCGGCCTTGTGACTGCTTACGCACTTTCATGAACGCGGGCGTCGCCAGCGTGGCGAGCAGTCCGATGATGGCAACGACAATCATGACCTCGACCAGCGTGAACCCCGATCTCCTTGCCGCTTTCATCGTTTCGCCTCCATTCCGTGTGGCATTAAATCATCTTCTTGGAAAGAGAGCAACTGCCGGCAACGCGACGGAAATCTGCGGGGCGGGGAAAAATGGTCGGGACGGCGGGATTTGAACCCACGACCCCTTGCACCCCATGCAAGTGCTCTAGCCAAGCTGAGCTACGTCCCGATCAAAGCCCGCGCAATCTATCACAGCCCTTTCCCGGCCGGCAACGGAAATGAATGGCTTGCCCCGCTCCTGCCGAGCCGGTACGATGCGCCCGCTTTTGGAGGAAACCCTATGGACCCATTATTGAAGCTGCTTGAAGAACACGCCCTGCGTTCCCCGGACCAACTCGGCAAAATGCTCAACCTGCCTGCCGCCGATGTCCAACGCCGCATCAAACAATATGAGGACGACAAAATCATCCTCGGCTACAAGGCCGTCATCAACGACGACAAAATCGACACCGACCTCGTCAAGGCCGTGATCGAAGTCAAAATCCAGCCCGAACGCGAAGGCGGTTTCGACCGCATCGCCCGCCGCATCGCCCGCTTCGACGATGTGACTTCCCTGTTCCTGATGTCGGGCGGTTATGATCTGCTCATTTTCGTGGAAGGCCGCTCCCTGCGCGAAGTGGCCCAGTTCGTCTCGGAAAAACTCGCCACCCTCGAGGGCGTCACCTCCACTGCCACGCATTTCATGCTCAAGACCTACAAGGAGCAAGGCGTGCTCATGGAAGGCAGCGAAGAACAGGAACGCCTCAAGATCAGTCCCTAAGCCGCCGCCCAGATGACATCCTTGCCGGAGCGTGCTAGGTGTTCCTGAAATCATGAACCCGACCGAACAATCACTTTCCCGGCTCACCATCGCCCGCGAGAAAAAGGCGCGCCGCACGGGCGGCCCGATCATGATGCTGGTGATTGTCCTGGCGTTGCTCGGCGCCGGCATCGTCGCCTTTGCCGTCACCCGCAAAACCGAACCGCCAACTGCGACGACCACCAAGGCAACTGGCCCGGCCACCCCCTCCTCCGCCACTTCCGCCACTTCTGCCGCCGTCCCAAGCGATAATGTCCTCACGGTCAGCGGCTACATCATTCCGCGCGAACGTATCGAGATCAGCCCCAAGTTCGTCGGCACCGTCACCTGGATCGGCGTCAAAAAAGGCGACCGGGTCAAGAAACACGACATCATCGTCCGTCTCGAAGACGCCGAGTACCGCGCCCGTGTCCTGGAAGCCGAAGGCCGCCTCGCCGCCGCCAACGCCAATCTCACCAACGCCGCACTCAACCTCACCCGGCAACTCAGCCTGGCTCAGTCCAACGTCGACAGCCAACGCACCGTTGACGAGGCCCGCCGCGCCCGCGATACCGCGGCCGCTGAAATCACCGTCGCCCAAGGCCAACTCGCCCTCGCCCAGACCTACCTCGACTGGTGCACCATTCGCGCCCCCATCGACGGCACCATCCTGGAAAAACTCGTCGACCCCAATGAACTCGTGTCCCCCCAAAGCTTCGGCGGCGCCCGCGGTCCCAGCACCGCCTTCGTCGCAATGGCCGACCTCAACGACCTGCAAGTCGAGATCGACCTCAACGAATCTGATCTCTCCAAAGTCCGCCTCCAACAACGTTGCCGGATCGTCCCCGAGGCTTACACCGACAGGAGCTATGACGGCGTGGTCGTCGAAATCGCCCCCGAAGCCAACCGCTCCAAGGGCACCCTCCAGGTCAAGGTCCAAGTCCTGAATCCCGACCAGTTCCTCACCCCCGAACTCACCGCCAAGGTCGAGTTCCTGAAAGAGCCGCAATGACCAACATCCCCCGTCAACGCGTCACCTCCAGCGACATCGCCAGCATCGGCTTCGATGAAGCTTCCGGCACCCTCGAAATCGAGTTCCACGCCACCGGCTGCTACCGCTATTTCTCCGTCCCCAAATCCCTCTTCGACGAACTCCTCACCACCCCTTCCCCTGGCAAGTACTTCCTCCAGCAGATCAAAGGCAAATTCGCCTGGGAAAAAGTCGCTCCCTAGTCTCGCTGGCTACAGGATGACCAGGTCGTCGCGGTGGACCACCACGCCGGCATCGTCGGCGCGGACCAGACCGCGGGCGAATTCATTGCCGGCAGCATCGTGGATGCTGACGACGTCACCACTTTCGAAATCGCCTTCGCGTTGGACGACGCCTTTGGCGAGCAGGCTGCGACCGGCATCGCAAAGGGCTTTCTTGGCGCCGTCATCGACGACGAGGATGCCGGCGGGTTTCTGGAAGAACGCGATCCAGCGTTTGCGGCTTTCCAGGCGCGTGGTCTTGGGCAGGAACAGCGTGCCGACATCGCCACCGGCCAGCAAGTCGGCCAGCACGTGGGCGCGGTCGCCGCTGGCAATCACCATCGGGATACCGGCGCGGGCGACAATCTTCGCGGAGGCCAGTTTCGAGATCATGCCGCCGACGCTGGTGACGCGGTCGGTGCCGCTGGCCCAGCTCTCGACTTCGCGGTTCACCTCGGGCACGACCGGCACGAACTTCTTTTCGGCGTTGAGCAGGCCCTCGATGTGCGAAAGGATGACGAGCAGATCAGCATCCACCAATGTCGCCACCAAGGCGCTGAGCCGGTCGTTGTCGCCAAACTTGATCTCCTCGACCGCGACGGTGTCGTTCTCGTTGATGATCGGGATGACGCCATCGCTGAGCAACTGGAGCATGGTGTTGCGCGCGTTGAGATGACGTTGCCGGCTGCGCAGATCGTCGTGGGTCAGCAGGACCTGGGCGACGTTGAGCTGGTGCGCGCCAAACAGCGCGTCGTAAGCGGCCATCAACTTCCCCTGCCCGATCGCGGCGCAAGCCTGGAGTTGCGCGACTTCGCGGGGACGGCGTTTCATCCCGAGCACGCCCATGCCGGCGGCGATGGCGCCCGAGGAAACGAGGATGACCTGTTTGCCGGCCGCGCGCAGCCCGGCGATCTCGGCGACCAGCGGCTCGACGCCACCGCCCACCACGCCGCTGCCGACCTTGACGACGAGGCGGCGGGCGCTCCCGAGCAGTTCTTCGCGCAATTTCATGCGCTGCTGCTTACCAAACTACCGGCACGCTGTCGAGGCACGGGCAAACCAGCCGGTCAGCTCCACCACCGTCAACTCATCCAGCCGATGCACCACCCGGTCGGCCCCGGTCAGCTTGTCGGCGGCATGCGTAGTGGCCACGCCAACCACTTTCATGCCGGCCCGTTGCGCCGCCTCGATGCCGACATGCGCGTCCTCGAACACCACGCAGCGCGCCGCCGGCACGCCGGCCTTAGCGGCCGCTTGCAGGAAGACTTCGGGATCCGGTTTGCCGTGCGAGACATCCTCGGCGGAAACGATGTCGCGGAAGTAACCGGCAAAGCCGAGCACACCCAGCGTGGTGGTGATGTTCTCGCGATGGGTCGAGGAACCGATGACGCACGTGATACCGGCCACGAGGAGCGCTTCGAGCCAGTTGGCCACGCCCGGCAAGGCGGTGATGCCGCGTTCGCGGATGATGTCGCGATACAACGCCTCCTTGCGCAACGAGAGACGGCGAATCTCGTTCGCCTCCTGCGTCCAGCCCAGCAACTCCGGGATGATCCGTTCATTTTTCATCCCGAAACTTTTCTGGAAATGCCCGACCGGCAACGTGCGTCGCTCCTCGACAGCGAGCCGGTCCCAGCTTTCCTCGTGTTGGCGCGACGAATCAATCACCACGCCATCCCAATCAAACAATGCCGCCCATGCAATCATG
>JBFZFE010000435.1:0-3022 GCA_041306525.1 Verrucomicrobiota bacterium
TTTTCTGGAGGTTGGTGACCAGGTCGTTGAGGTCGAGGAGACGGGGTTCGAGGACTTGTTTGCGGCTGAAGGCGAGGAGTTGCCGGGTGAGCGCGGTGGCGCGGTCGGCGGCTTTCATGATCTCCTCGACGTTGTGGTGGAGGGGGTCGGCGGGGGTGAGGCGGCGGAGGCTGAGTTCGCTGTAGCCGGTGATGGCGGTGAGGATGTTGTTGAAGTCGTGGGCCAGACCGCCGGCGAGGCGGCCGATGGCTTCCATTTTCTGGGATTGCAGCAGGGAGATCTCCAAGGCGATCTCGCGGGTGACATCGCGTTTGACGGCGACGTAGCTGGTGACTTGACCGGCGCTGTCGCGGATGGGCGAGATCATGGCTTCTTCCTGGTAGACGGTGCCGTCTTTCTTGCGGTTGAAGAAGAAGCCGCGCCAGACCTGGCCGCGGGTGAGGGTCTGCCAGAGGTCGCGGTAGAAGTCGGCGTCATGTTTGCCGCTGCGGAAGATGCGGGGGCTCTGGCCAATGAGTTCGTCACGCTGATAGCCGGTCATCAATTCGAGGGCGGGATTGACGTAGATGATGCTGCCTTGGGCATCGGTGATGAGGAAGCCTTCGACGGCCTGTTCGACGGCGGTGGCGAGGCGGCGATGGCGTTCCTCGGCGCGCAGGCGTTCGGTGATGTCGCGGACATGCAGCAGGAGGGCGGGTTGGCCGCCGTAATCGGTGTGGCCGACTTTGATTTCGACTGGGACGACTTCACCATTGGCGCGCAGGCTCATGCCCTCGGCCTTGTCGCGTTCGCGGCGCACGAGTTTGGGGAACTCCCATTGGACGGCGGCGCGGTATTCGGGGGGAACGAGGTCGGTGATGTGTTTGCCGACGAGTTCTCGATGCGTCATGCCATGCAGTTCGCAGGCGGCGGGGTTCACATCGAGCACGATGCCGTTGAGGTTTTCGACGAAGACGGCATCCGGGGATGCCTCGAAGAGTTCGCGCAGACGCTGTTCGCTCTGGCGAAGGGCTTCTTGGGCGCGGCGGCGTTCGGTGACGGAGAAGAAGAGCGCGACCATGCGGTTCGGGCCGGTCTGGAAGGCGTGGACTTCGAAGGCGTCCTTGATCTGGCCACCCCGGAACTCGAGGTGTTCAGTGCGCCAAGGCTTGCCGTGCTGACAGACTTCGCGGTAGCGGGCGGGGGCCTCGGTGGCCGCCAGCCCCGGGAAGGCGGTCAACAATTCCTGGCCGATGAACTGCCGGTTATCGACACCCAGAATGACATCGGCAGCGGGATTGGCGCCGGTAAAGACCAGGCGGCCGTCGGGTTGAACCTCCCAGAAATGCATGCCCATCGGCGAGGATTCGACGACGTTGCGGAAGCGGCGTTCGGATTCCTGCAGACGCGCTTCGGCCTGCTGGCGTTCGACGCGCGTGCGCAACGCGACGATGCCATAGGCGAGGTCATTGGCCATTTCCTGCAGCAAATGGATTTCCTCGATGTCGAAGGCATTGCGTTCCATCGAGAGAATGGTCAACGCCCCGAAGGCTTGGCCCGCAGCATCGTTGAGCGGCAGACCGAGCACGGAGGCGTAGCCGCGTTGCCGGGCATCGGCCTGCCAAGGCTGATAGGTGTCGTCGGTCGCGACATCGTTGACCGCCTGCGGTTTGCCGGTGCGAATGGCCGTGCCGGTAGGGCCGTGGCCGTGGGCGGATTCGTCCCAAGTGACTTGCAGGGAGCACAGGTATTCGTCGTCGGCACCGGCCTGGGCCACGGCGCGCACAGGGCAGGCATCGCCTTCCTGACTACGGTAGCCGACCCACGCGATCCGGTAGCCGCCGTGATCGACGATGATGCGGCAGACTTGGCAGAGCAATTCCTGTTCGTCGCGGGCGCGGACCACCATCTGGCTGCATTCACTGATGGCATGCAGGGCGCGATTGGAGGACTGCAACTGGCGTTCGCGCTGGGCGAGCGCATCGGCCATTTTGTCGAAGGAACGCCACAATTGGGCGATCTCGCCGCGGCCGGCAGGTTCGCCGGTTCGGGCGCTCAAATCACCGGCCGCGAAGCGTTCGGTGACTTGGACCAGAGCGGTGATCGGTTTGACCAGCAGCCGGTGGCCGCCGAGGCGGATGGCAGCGAAGATCAGCAGGCCCACCAACACGAGTGCGAGGATGTTCAGGAGCAAGGTCCGGTTGGCTTCGGCGTACGCCACAGCGGTGGGGATGCGCACCACGACGTGTCCCCCGAGCTGACCGGGCGAGACGTGGATGGGCACAAACCCGTAGAGGTCGCCGCGCGAGCCCGCCCCGGCCCGTTTGAGGTTGCCACTGCCGCGCGCGACAAATTCACGGAACAGGTCGGCATCGCCGATGTCCGCCGTTTCCAACATCTCGGGATAGGAGGCCAGGACAACGCCGTCGGTGCTACAGAGGCTGATGGTCACGCCGACGGGCAATTCCGAATCGCTGGCCACCTGGCGGACCGCCTCCAATTTCAGGTCGGCAAGGAGGAGGTGTTGAACCCTGCCGGGTTTTTCGAAGACGGGCACGGCCAGATGAATGGAGGGCTGATCCTTGCCATGCCGGCGATGATAGCCGCTGACAGCGAGTTCCTTGGTCTTGAGGACCTCTTGAAACCATTTTTCGCCCGCCACGTTGGCGGGTGCCAGGCCGGGTTGTGCGCTGGCCCGGACCTGGCCGCGCAAATCAACCAGCGTCAGGTTGGCGTATGAAGGGTAACGCGCGCATTCCTCGGCGAGGAAAGCGTTGATGGCATTGGTGTCGGCACTGCGCAAGTGCGGCACCTTGGCCATGGCGACCAGCAACTGGCGCGCGGCATTGATCGCGCGGCGTTGCTCGGCGGTGACTTGGTAGGCCAGCCGGACGGCCGAATCCTCGGCCTTCCATTCATCGAACTGCCGCTGTTTCTGGCCCATGAGCACGACAAACAGCAGCGCCGGCAACATGGCCATCAGCACCAGGACGGTCAAACGTGAACGCAAACTGGAGAAGTAACGGGTCACAATCGCAGGGGG
>JBFZFE010000436.1:0-8213 GCA_041306525.1 Verrucomicrobiota bacterium
GCCCCACCTGACGGCATTTGGCGGCGGGAATCTGCGAGGCAACCCGCACGCGAATCCGAGGTGTTTCCACTCCGTTGACGTACGTGCCGGTGCCGCGCAGGACGACGCAGTACGCCAGCACAGCCCGCGGCTCGTTGCGGTAGCGCTCCCAGTGGGCGAGGTAGTAATCGCGGACGTGATACCCAACCCGCTCGACGGTCGCGGCGTGCGCCTCCGAGAACGTGGTCACATGCGGCGCATAGATGATCAACTCGCCGCCATCGGCGACTGCGCCTTCACATTTGTACATGCATTTGCCGCCAGTCCACAGGTCGGGGTACATCGGCGGGCAACATGCCAGCACCTGCCGGTAGGGATGCGCCACCCGTTCGATGTGGAGCTTGGCGGCGCACTCGGCCGCTTGCCGCCACGCGGTTTCCGTATCGCCAATGAACAGGTGCGCCAACGCGCCGTGGTGCACCACCATCTTGATCGCCGCGGTGCGGAACGGCAACCGGCGCAACGCCTCGTCCAGCACCCGGCGGATCGGGGTATCGATCACGCCGATGGTGGCGCTGCTGCCGCGCAACGCCCCGATCCAGTGCGCCAGATCAATCATCTCGGGTCCGGAGATGCCGGGGAACAGATACTTGCTGCCGCCGGAAAACCCGACCAACTCATGCGGAAACACCGGCCCCAGGATCAACAACAAATCATAGTCCGCCACCACCCGGTTCAAGGTCAACGTCACCCGTTCGGCCAGTAGCCCGCCGGTCAATTCGCCAACCCGCGCAGCCGGGATCTCGCCGAAGACGCCCAACCCGACCGGGTTGTTCCACTCGTGGTTCAGCACCCGCAAGCCGGGATACCGGCGCGCCGCGTCCGCTTGGTCCAGGCCGACATGCGACCACCGCGCCGCGTCCGGCAGCGGCTGGTGCGTGCCCAGGGCGATGATGATGTCCACCTGTTTGCCCGCGCCGGACAGCACCGACAAGATCCGCGGCACGATGGCCGATACCGGCGCCGTGCGCGTCCCATCCGGTACGATCAACAGAATCCGCCGTGCATCGCCGACTGCCGCCGGCAATTGCGCCGCCAACTGCCGCTCGACCTGCGTCCACTCCATCACGCGCCCCTCTCGATCTCGAACACTGTGCGGATGGTTTCCTGCCGGACCATGCTGTCGAACGCCGCCCGCCAATCCTCCAGCGGCACGCGCGCGGTCACCAGCGGCAACGTCGCCACCGTGCCGGCCGCGAGATATTCCATCGCCTTGACCCAGTTGCGCGTCCGGGAGCTGAACGAGAAATCCACCCGCAGCCCCTTGCCGACCATCTGATCCCACTCCACGGTCACGGACTTCTTCCCGGTCAGACCGAGCACCACGATCCGCCCCGCCCGACGCACCAGACGGATTGCAGACTCAATGGCCGGCGCCACGCCTGCGGCTTCCACCACTACATCCGCGCCCAAACCGCCGGTCAGTTGTTTGACCCGCTCCTCGAGGTTCTCACGCTGGACGTTGGCGGTCTCGAACCCGAGTTGCCGGGCACAGGCCAGCCGCTGCGGTTCATCGCGGTCGGTGCCGGCCACGATCACCCGGGCTGCGCCCTCCGCGCGCGCCACTTGCGCACACAATAGACCGATCGCCCCCGGCCCCAGCACCACCACCACGTCGCCGGGTTCGATGCCGCAGCGGTCTTCGACCGCGTGAATGGCCACCGCCAACGGCTCGCTCAACGCCGCGGCCACGGGCGACACGCCGGCCGGCACCTTGTGCACCAGTTTCGCGGGAAGCTTCAGCCGATCCGCAAAACAGCCGTCGGACTTGAACCCGATGGCCCGCTTGTCCGGACAGACGTTCGGGAAGCCGGCCCGGCAGACCCGGCAATGGCCGCAGGCGTACGGATTGTTCTCCGAGACAATCCGGTCGCCGGGCCGCACGTTCGTCACGTTCGCGCCGACCTGTTCGACTTGGCCGGAGAACTCGTGACCGAGCACGAACGGCGGCGCGCAGAGAAATTCGTCGCGCCAGAGATGAATATCCGACGCGCACACCGCCGCCGCCTGCACGCGGACGAGGATTTCGTCCGCGCCCGGCACGGGCGCGGGCCAATCCCGGAATACGACGCGATCCAGTCCGACATCTTCTTTGACCAAGGCACGCATGATTATTGTCCTTTGATGTGTTTGGCTTGATAGGGTTCGCGGCTCACGAGCAGGCTCGTCATGCCGAGGTCGGCAAGAATGTTCGCGCCGGTGATGCAGGAAGAGTCGCCGCTGAGCAGAAACACGCAGCAGTTGGCGATCTCGTCCGGAGTGATCAGGCGGGCACCGGGGATGTTGGCGTTCCAGTAGTCGAGGCATTGCTTTTCACTCGGGGCGGCGGCCACGATCTCTTTCCAGATCTCGGTGTGGCAGAGACCGGGCGAGAGGATGTTGACGCGGATGCCCAACGGCGCAAGCTCGACGGCTGCCGCCTTGCTGAAGCCGACCATGCCGTGCTTGGCGGCGTCATACGGCGCGGCGCCGGCCAGCGACGCCTGCGTGTGCACACTGGCGATTTGCACGATCGACCCGCCGCCGCCCTGCGCTTTCATCCGTCGCGCGCAAAGCTGCGTCAGCAGGAACGACCCTGTGAGATCGACCGCGAGCACGCGCTCCCATTCCGCGAAATCGATCTCGAGGAAGGGCTTCACGTAATTGACCCCCGCGTTATTGATCAGGCCGTCGATGCGCCCGAACCGGGTTACTGTTCGTTCCACCAGATTGTTGATGTCGGCCGGTTGGCTCACGTCGGTCACGACCGTCTCGACCTCGCGGCCTGCCGCGCGGATTCTTTCGGCCACCGTTTTGAGTTGTGGTTCGGAGCGGGCGGCGAGCACCACCCGCGCGCCCTCGCGGGCGCAGGTTTCGGCCATGGCGACGCCGAGTCCTTTGCTGGCACCGGTGATGATGATGACTTTGTTTTCGAGTTTCATAGTTTGGTGATCCCCCAGAGCCCGGGCATTTTCGGATGTTTGCGGGGATTTCTTCTTCAATGACACGTGAGTGTTACCCTCCAGTGTTTGGTTTCATTTGGCCGCACGACACCGAACCGGCGCCACTTCCGCACCGCCACGTTCAGCGCGTCAGGCGCACCGTTGGTCGGTTCGATGGCGACATGTTGATAACCGTTCCAGCCGCCGCGATTGATCCACAATCCGACCGTGGACAGCATCTGGTGGTCGAACGAAAATTCCAACGCCTCCCCCGTGCGGTCGTTTCGAATCGCGACGCAGCCTTGGGCCAAGTCTTCCGTGAAAACTTTCACGGCCGCGCCCGCGCGAACTTCGACCGGCCAGGCGCGGCGTCGGCCGCCGAACGGAAGATCGCACCGCACGCGCGTGCAAGGCACATCGAGCCGGTCGCCTTCGCGGACGGTGAGCAAAGGATGCAGCGCCCAGAGATATTCCTCGACGTCCGCGCCGGTGTTGGTGAGCCGGTAGTCGATCCGCACCGAGCGGCCGCGCAAGGTCACCGTTCGCTCGATGGCCAATGGCGAAATGGGCAGCCGCAGCCGGGTCACGATGGCATTCGCGCGTTGCTCCACATCCCACGCCTCGGTCCAAGCTTCCCCGTGGTCGGTGAGTGGCCGGCCCTTCCACTGGCAGGCGGCTATCGTGGGCAGGCATTCGTCCGCGCCCAACACCGTGCTCTCGGGAAACGGATCGCCGGTCTTGTTTCGATGTAGCCGCAGCCTGCCGGGCGGCGACCACATCCATTCCCGGCCCGTGCGACGGTTGATCAACGAGGAAATCTTCGCCCCAAGTTCGGGGAGGATTCGCAGTTCAACCTCCGCGCTGCGCAACACGTAGGCGGTGAATCCTTGTTGTTTGTGTTGGGTGGTCGTCGTCATACGGTTACTGGATTCCTCAGCGGCTCGCCGCGCAGGCCGCGGACGATTTCCTCGGCGGCCAGTCCCTGCAACCGGGGCAGGCTCGCCTCGCTGAACCACGCCGCGTGCGGCGTCATGAGCACCCGAGCGCAGTGGCGCAACGGATGATCCGCCGGCAAGGGCTCGTCCTCGAACACATCCAAGCCCGCGCCGGCAATCGTCCCGGCCTGCAATGCTTCCGCGAGCGCGACGGTGTCAATCAACCCTCCACGGGCGGTGTTGAGAAGAATCGCGGTCGGCTTCATCTGCGCAAGGCGGGTGGCGTTGACCAGATGCCTGGTTTCCGGTGTCAGCGGCAAGTGGAGGGAAAGGATGTCGGCCTGCCGGAACAATTCGTCGAGCGTGAGCCGGCGGATGCCCGGCAGTTCGGGATCGGAGCGGCCGAACACGGCTAGGCGGAAGCCGAACGGTCGCGCCCGCTCGAGCACGGCACGCGCGATGCGCCCGCCACCGGCTGTGACGAAGGTCAATCCGCGCAGTGCCGGCAACGGACGGTCCAGGGCCGGTGTCCACGACCCGCCGCGCACGCCGGCATCCATCCCGACCAGTTGCCGGGACACCGCCAGCGCCAACGCCAGCGTGTGGTCGGCCACTTCCTCCACGCCGTAGTCGGGCACGTTGGCCACCGCGATGCCGCGCCCGCGCGCGGCAACGAGGTCAATGTTGTCCACGCCGATGCCGTAACGGACGATGGTCCGGCAACGGGCAAGCCGCTGGATCACGCCGGCCGTGATTGGCGCGTACTGCACAAGCAACGCATCGGCCGCGGCGGCGGCGGCGATGACGTCGTCGGGCGTGCGGCATTGCGCGATGACCAGGTCCGCACCCGCCGCCGCAAGGATCTCCCGCTCCCGGTCAAACTTCGGGAAATCGCAATCGGTAATGACCACGCGGTGTTTCATGTCTGTGGGAGCACCGTGATCATCAGCCTCTAAAATCAAACGTCGGTGTGCCGCGCACGTTCGGTCGGGCTTGGAACAACGCGCCGGCCAAGGGCTGCGCCGCGCGTGCCGCTGCGTCCAAGCCGAGCCGCGAAGTGGTGATGTAAAGCGTCATCAGGTCCGTCCCGCCAAACACGCAGGAGCTGACCTGTTTGACCGGCAACGAAATGGTGGCGAGCCGTTCGCCGGTTTGCGGATTCCACCGCACCACGCTGCTGCCGCCCCAGTGCGCGACCCACAACATTCCCTCGGCATCAATCGTCATTCCGTCGGGGTAACCGGCCTCCGACGGCACTTTCACCGCCGTTCGCCGCCGGCTAATTGCGCCGGTCAGGTTGTCGTAATCGAACGCCCACACCTCGAACGTCGGCGTGTCAATGTAGTACATCGTCCGGGCATCGGCGCTCCAGGCCAGCCCGTTGGCAATCGTCAGGTTGTCGAGCACGCGTGCCACGTGCCGGTTCGTGTCCACCCGGTAGAGACTGCCGGCGCCGGGCACATCGCAATTCAACGAACACGTTCCCGCCCAGAACCGGCCGGCGGGATCGCACTTGCCATCGTTGAACCGGTTGCCGGGCTTGTCGGCCTCCGGCTGCGCGAACTTCGTCACCTTGCCGGTCGCCAAATCCACAAACGCCAGCCCCGACCGCAACGCGGCAATCACGCCGCCCGCCGCGCGCGGCGCGACTGTGCCGACCATTTCGCCGACCGGCACCGCGCGGTCCTGTTTCGTGCGCGGGTCGTACTCGTGAATGGCTTCGCCAGTAATGTCCACCCAGTACAGCACGCCGCGTGGCGCGTCCCACGCCGGCCCTTCGCCGTGGGTGGCTTGCGGATGCACGACCAATTCAGCATCAATCTTCATTGTCACACCTCTCGTCGGGCCGCGCGGCGGATGGCGGCGGCCACATGGGCGGTTGTAGGCAAACAGGCCAGTTCGCCCAGCCGCGAGACCGGCAACGGGATATCCGGCCCCGCCACGGTCACCGGCGCGCCGTCGAACGCATCGAAAAACCGTTGCATGCAGGCGGTGGCGATCTTGCCGCCGATGGAGTTGGTGGCCGGCGCTTGTTCGACCGTCACCAACATGCCGGTCTTCTCCAATGACGCGCCAATGGTGGCAAAATCGAGGCTGTGCGTGTCGAGCGTCCGCAGATCAATCACCTCGGCGTCCACGCCCTCGGCGGCGAGTTGCGCGGCCGCTTCGGTGGCGCGGAGCACGCCGGACGAATAGGCGAGCACCGTCACGTCCTTGCCGGGGCGCAACACTTTCGCTTTCCCCGGACGGACGAGGTAATCGGGCGTCCCCGCCGGCACGCGGAACTTCTGGTTGTAGAACTCGTGGTGCTCGACCATCAACGTCGGGCTTTTCGCGCGCATGGCGACGTTGAACAGGCCGATGTAGTCGAACGCGGTCGTGGGCGCGAGAATCCGCCAGCCGGGAAACAGATGAAACAGCGCCACCGGGTCGAGGCTGTGTTGCGCGCCGTAGCCGACGCCGATGGCGATGCGGGTACGGACGACGAGCGGCATTGCGACGTGGCCGCCGTAGATGTGCGTGAGTTGGCCGATCTGGTTGAGCAACTGGTCGGCCGCCACCAGCACGAAGCTGGAGAACATGATCTCGACGATCGGCCGCATCCCGTTCATCGCCGCGCCGGCGGCCAGCCCGGTGAACCCGGCCTCGCTGATCGGCGTGTTGCGGACCCGGTCGGGATAGAGTTTGGCCAAGCCTTTCGTCGCGCCGTACGCGCCGCCGCCCATGTTGGCGACCTCCTCCCCGCAGACGTACGCAAGCGGCTCGCGTTCCAACCAGCGGCCGGTCACCTCGGCAATCGCGTCGGAGAACTTGATCTCGCGCGGACACGGCACGTCTTCCTGTTCCACGAACCCGCCCAACTCGGCGAGCTTCTCATCGCGGATGCCGACGATCAACGACTCCGTCGTCGGCCACAATTCTTCCCGGACCCGGATCGCGCCGTCACCGGCCGTGACCGTGCAATGCGCCACCGCTTCATCAACGGCGCGCCGGGCGTTTTCTTCGAGGCGTTGCACCGCGCCGTCGTCAATCAACCCGCGCCGGGTGAGTTGCCGGACGATCTGGGCGAGCGGGTCGCGCTCTTTCCAGCGCGCTTCTTCGTCCTTTTCCCGGTACCCGTACGTGCTGCCGGCGCGGTCGCCGGCATGATGCAGATACCGGTAGGTCTGCGCGTCCAGGTAACACGGCAGCCAGCCGTCCGCCCGGTGTTGCCAGATGTATTCGAACGCGAGTTGGACGGCGAGCGGGTTCATGCCGTCCACCTGCAGCCCCGGCATCCCGTAGGCCAGGGCTTTTTCGGAGAGATGTTTCGCCGAGCACGATTGCGTGAGTGTCGTGCCGACGGAATACCGGTTGTTCTCGATGCAATACACCACCGGCGCCTGCCAGAGCTTCGCGAGGTTGGAGGCTTCGTCGAGCACGCCCTGATACATCGCGCCGTCACCGAAGAACGCGATGGTCATCGTGTCGCGGCCCTGCTGTTTGTCGGCCCAGGCGATGCCCGTGCCGTGCGCCACGCCGCCGGCGACAATGGCGTTGGTGCCGGCCACGCCGGCCGCTGGGCGCACCAGATGCATCGAACCGCCCCGGCCGCCGCTGCAGCCTTCCGCCAACCCCATGATCTCCGCCAACAACACCCGCACTTCCCGGCGCATCTCCGCCGTCAGCCCGTCGCGCAACGGATCGTAGTCCGCCGGCCGCAACGCGCTGAGCACCTTCGCGAGGTACTGGTGATGGGCGCGATGCGTGCCGGTCATCTTGTCCGCCGGCCGCAACGCGCAGCCCAGGCCGGCGGCGATGCCTTCCTGCCCGATGCTCGTGTGCACCGGGCCATGAATGCAATCGGCGTTCTTCAGTTCGAGCAGTTTCTCCTCGAACCGGCGGATGAGAATCAACTGCTGGAGCATCCACCGCAACGACGCCGGCGATTGCGCGTCCCAATCGGCATCCTCGGCGACAATCTCGACCAGCCGCGCTTCGACGTTAAGTGGTTTGACGATCATGATTTGATGTACACGGCTTTCTGGTCCACGAAAAACTCCAACCCCGTCCGGCTGTTCTCCGGCAGGCCGATCCCCGATTCCTTCCACCCGCCAAACGGCAGGCCGGGATCGTTGAACCCCTAATGAATGTTGCCGGTCACGCAGTTGAACACGCCGGCCGGGAACCCGGCCCGCTCGAACAGTTGCGCCATGTAGATGCCCGTCCACGGCGTGAACGTGGCCGGCTTGAACACCACCGTGTTGCCGGTCAACAGCGCCGGCAACGCTTTGCGGCACATGACGTTCATCGGGAAATTCCACGGACTGATGATCCC
>JBFZFE010000437.1:0-3101 GCA_041306525.1 Verrucomicrobiota bacterium
CGACCATGATCATCGACTGCCACTGCCACGCCGGCCACGGCGACGGACTGACCGGCCCCTGGGACACCGCGGCGCCGCTCGATAAGTATCTGCGGCGGGCCGCCGCGGCCGGCATCGGGCAGAGCGTGCTGTTCGCGGCGTTCCATTCCGACAACGCAGTGGCCAACCGGGAGGTCGCGCGGATCGTCGCGAGCCGGCCGGGGCGCTTCTACGGCTTCGCCTTCGTGAATGCCGCGCGCGACCGCGGGTGCGTGCATGACCTGGTGCGCGAGGCGGTCGAGGGGTTCGGCTTCGTCGGCCTCAAGGTGCATCGCCACGACGCCCCGCTCAGTCGGGAGGTCTGTGAGGCGGCGCGCGCCTTCCGGCTGCCGGTGCTCTATGACGTGATGGGCGAGGTCGCGGTCTGCGAACTGCTGGCGCAGGAATACCCGGATGTGAACTTCATCATCCCGCATCTGGGCAGCTTCGCCGACGACTGGCGGGCGCAACTGGCGCTGACCGACCATCTGGTGCGGCACCCGAACATCTACACCGACACCGCCGGGGTGCGGCGCTTCGATCTGCTGGCCGACGCGGTGCGCCGGGCTGGTCCGGGCAAGGTGCTGTTCGGCAGCGACGGGCCCTGGCTGCACCCGGCCGTGGAGCTGGCCAAGGTGCGGGTGCTCGGCCTGCCACCGGCGGACGCGGCGCTGGTGCTGGGCGGGAATTTCCGGCGCCTGATCGCCGGGGTCGGGCAGGCCCGCGGCGGGCTGCCGCCTCCGTCCGTGCTGGCGCGGGCCCCGACCTGGAGCGACGAGGTCGGTCTGCCGACCCGCGGCGACCCCTGGCTAACCGCCGGGGCGCACGGGCACTGAGGGAGTCCGGGTCCAGCTTCGATTGCGCCAACGACAACGATTGGCGCGTCGATTCCCCCTTGCTGTTGTCAGGTTGGGGTAGGGCTAAAGCGGTAATTTCCGTCGGCGATCGGGTGTTCCGCGGTCAAGCTGCGGCGTCGTCTCGCCGTTTCTTTTGCCGCTCCTGCAACGCCCGGTCGGTGATGCCCAGCACCTGCGCCGCCCGTTGCAGGTTGTTGTCGGCGTCGGTGACGGCGACCTGCTCGGCCAGGTCGTCCACCGCCCGGATCAGCGCCTTGAGCCCGATACCGGCGGCGAGCGCGCGGCGCACCAGCGGCTCCAGGTTGGTTGCGGGCCAGTCAGGGCCATCCGCGTCATCCGTTGCCGGTCGCTCCTCCGACGGAATGCTGCCAACGGTGAGCAGATTGCCACCCGGATGCCGCAACAACAGCCGGGTAACACGCTGACGCAGCTCGCGCACATTGCCAGGGTAGTCGTGGCATAGGAACCAGGCCCGCGTGGTCGCGTCCAGCTCCGGTGGTGGCTCTTCGGCGCGCAGCAGGCGCAAAAAATGCCGGACCAGCAGCAGGATGTCCTCGCTGCGCTCGCGCAGCGGCGGCAACCGGTGGACCTGGCTCGCGATGCGGTGGTAGAGATCGGCGCGAAAGGCGCCGGCGCGCACCAGGGCCGGCAGGTCCCGGTTGGTCGCACACAGCAGCCGGAACCGGGTTTGCTGCCAGGTGTTGCCGCCGACCCGCTTGTAGGTGCCCTCCTGGATCACCCGCAACAACTGCGCCTGCAACGTCAACGGCAGTTCGCCGACCTCATCGAGCAGCAGGGTGCCGCTGTTGGCCAGCGCGAAGGCGCCCTCCCGTTGGGCGACGGCACCGGTGAAGGCGCCACGCTCGTGCCCGAAGAGTTCGCTGCCGGCGAGTTCCCGCACGATGGTGGTGCAGTCGAGCACCTGGAGGTCGGGCTTGGCGGGCCGCGGGTCGAGCACATGGATCAGGCGCGCCGCCTGCTCCTTGCCGGTGCCACTCTCGCCGAGCAGCAACACCGGGGCATCGGTGAAGCGGGCGGTCTCGATCAGCGCCCGCAGCGTCTCCTGCCAGACGTGGCTGGTGCCGATCAGCGCCGCCCCGACCGCTGGCGCCGCGAGCAGGTCGTCCACGGCCGCCCAGCGCCCCAGCCGGGCGCGGATGCGCGCTGCGCAGTCCGGGCCACTGTCCCAGGCCAGCACGTCGGCGGCGCCGGCCGCGAGCAGCCGCCAAACCTCCGCCGGCCGCGGCGCCCGCCGCAGCGCCACCGCCACCACCCGCCGTCGGCCGCCGCCGCTGCACTGCCGCACGCGGTCCAACACCGCCGCGTCCGGCTCGTCGAACAAGAGGATGCCATGGCCGGGCGCCGCCGACGCGGCCCCCGCCCCGGCGCCAGCAGGCGCCGCCGGGGACGCGAGCTGGATCCCGACGGCACTCAACGCCGCCTGGCACTCCAGCATCCGGTTACCGTCGTTATTGCCGTAAAACTCCAGTTGCACCGCTAACACCGTACTTTCCTCCTGACGACGACAGGCGCCGCCGGTCTGCCAGTGATTTTCCGAGGCGCTTGCGTCCGGCGCTACGTTGTGTATCTCGTGGGCCGCAGGGGCCGGTCGGGCAGACCGGTGGCAGCAGCGGCCCTGGTGCCGCCAGTCCGCGGATTCTAGCCCGGGCCGATTGCGGTGTCTGCCACGGTGGCGGACGGCGCCACCGGCGCAAGGCCCGGTTAACGCCAGAGCCCATGGCCGTGGGCGCGCCGATGACGACACCAATGGTGACCAGGACTGCGGGAAGTGGTCGGTACTCGGTGTCGCATGACACCGCGACGCTCGCGGGAGCCCGACGCAACCGGCAACCCATCCCGCGATGCACGCGGGCGCAGTCCGCTCCCACACCGATGCCAGCGGCTGGCAGCCGCGCCCACCGTCGCGCTAAGCTGCGCTGATCGCCAAACCGGAGGATCTCCCCATGTCACAGCCGCCGCCCCAAGGCAAAAAGATCGCCGTCGTCGTCGAGTCCGAGTTCGTGCCGCACGAGATCGCGACCTATCCTAATCTTTCTCACCCCAACCCATAGAACATTTTACATTCAATTGGTTACGATGATCAGCCGGCGGCGTTGGTCACTACATTTGGGATCGGCACGGCGTTCGGGTCGATGAGGGTCTTCTCCGTCTTGCCCGGCAGGTGGGGCAGACCCAGGGCGTTGTAGATGTCCTGCTGGTGGGGCT
>JBFZFE010000438.1:0-6647 GCA_041306525.1 Verrucomicrobiota bacterium
TGGTCTCGGAGCGCTATGCGAAGTCGCACAATCTTGCCGGTTTCGATGAAGTCGTCTTTGCTGGCTGGGATCCGCGCGGCGAAGACCAACTCACGGCTGCGCGACGCAACCGGGTGATTGAGGATCACCGGCTCGCGCCCGTGGCGCGCACCTTGAAACAACTCAAGCCTTGGCCGGCAGGACTCGACCGCTTGGCCGCCTTCAAGCGGACCAACAAGCTCGACCAAGTCGTCATCCTGAATCTTCTGCCAACCAACGAGAATGCCGCCTCGAAAGGCTATTCCCAGCTCGCCGCGAAGCATGGCTGTCCGCTGGTCAATTTCACACCCAACGATGCCGACGAGGGATCCCTCACTCAGGTTCCGGTTGCCGGGCGCGATGGCAAGACTGGTCAGACATGGCTCAAATCCGTGATCGCACCGGCCTTGCGGGACCGGGAACTCACCATCACCGGCTGGTATTCGACCAACCTGCTCGGTAATGAAGATGGCAAAATCGTCGGCGACCCGGTCAAAGGCGCCGCGAAGATTCGCGATAAATCCAAGTTGCTGGGGGAAATGCTCGGCTACGACCCGTTCCATCTGGTCCAGATCAATTACTTCCCACCCCGCGGCGACACGAAGGAGAGCTGGGATTTTGTCGAAGCCGACGGGTTCCTGGGGCTGCCGATTCAGTTTCGGATCAGCGCCCAGTATCGGGATTCAGTCCTGGCGGCGCCGATGTGCCTGGATCTTTGCCGGTTCATCGCCATGGCGCAGCGCCGCGGCGAACGCGGCATCCAGGAATGGCTCAGCTTCTATTTCAAAGCCCCGTACGCCCGCGACGCCAAGCAGCCACCGGCTCATGACGCCGCGTTGCAGGAGCAGAAACTTCGCGCTTACTTGAAGTCAGCCTTGGCGTAACCGCCGCACCAACAACGTAAGATGCGGGTCTCGCGTCAAAACGTTTCACGGCTTGACGGCATGACGTCGTGAGAGCAGCATCACCCATCCATGAACGCCATGCTCGAGACTGCCGTTGAGGCCGCCAATGCGGCCGGTAAGCTGTTGCGCCAGAACTTTGGCGCGGCGCTGACCGTGAACCAAGCCACCCACCACGACATCAAGCTCGAGATCGATGAGCAGGCGCAAAAGGTCATCACACGGGTGATTCTGGGTGATTTTCCCGAGCACTGCATCCTCGGCGAGGAAGCGGTGACGGGGCGCGAAGATGCCGAGGTGCGCTGGGTGGTGGACCCGCTGGACGGGACAGTCAACTACTTCTACGGCATCCCGCATTATGCCGTGAGCATCGGGGCACAACAGCGCACCGCCGCCGGCAGTTGGGAAACAGTGGCGGGGGTGGTGTATGCGCCGGAAATCGATGAGATGTTCACCGGCGCGCGGGGGGAGACGCCGCAGCTGAACGAGACGCCGATTCACGTGAGTGGCCGGGCGGAGTTGAGCGAGGCGATTGTGAGCATCGGTTTTTTCAAGAACGAGGAGACAATCCGCCGCAGCCTGGTTCAGTTCCAAGAATTGGTCGGGCGGGTGCGCAAAGTGCGCATCATGGGTGCGGCGGCGTTGGATGTGGCGTACGTGGCCTGCGGCCGGTATGACGCCTACATGGAGCACGGCATCAAGCTGTGGGATATCTGCGCCGGACAGCTGATTCTGGAAAGTGCGGGCGGCCAGGTGGAGTCGCGCGCCACCGCCGAGCCGCACACTTTTGATGTGCGGATGTGGAACGGCAAGCTGACGTTCCCCGGTGGGCCGGTCGGCTGAATAATCGCGCCCGGTGTTGGTGGTCATTCAGTTGACCGGCGTCAATCGGCGGCCGGTGGCTTCGGCCTAGGTTGGGGCGTCGTGAAAACACCAACCGAAGGAGAACATATGAAAGCCACCGAAATTCTCAGCGCTGAGCACCGTGTCATTGAGCAGGTGCTGGACTGCCTGGAAGTCATGGTCCAACGCGCTGAAACCAGCCAGACACTCGAGAAACAATCCATCTTGGATGCCGTCGCATTCTTCCGCGCGTTTGCCGACCAGTGTCACCACGGCAAAGAAGAAGGACATCTGTTCCCGGCCATGGAAGCCAATGGTTATCCACGGGTCGGCGGACCGACCGGCGTGATGCGGCACGAACATGAACTGGGCCGCAAATGCGTCCGCGGCATGGAATCGGCAGTCGAGGAGGGGAATGTCACCGGCTTTGTCGAGAACGCCCGGGCGTTCCTCCCGTTGCTGCGGCAACACATCCAGAAGGAAGACCATTGTCTCTTCAGCATGGCAGACCAGGTGTTCACCGCCGCGGACCAGGACCGGTTATCGGCCGCGTTTGAGCGTGTGGCACAGGAGGAGCAGAGCGCGCGGACCCACGAGCAATACCTGCAACTGGCCAACCAACTGGCAGACGCTTACGGGGTTCCGTCGCGAACAGAGCGGGCACGCCCGCACGACTGTGTTCACTGCTAACTAAAAAGGACGATGCCGCTGAAACGGGTCCTCACCGGTTTGCGTCAGCAGATAAATGCCGATGCCGGCCGCGAGCAGGATGTTGAACCACGTCAGGAAGAGCATGAGGTAATAGCCGTTGGTCGGTTTCCCTTGGGCAGCGAGGACCTGGCGAAACATTTTCAGGTCTTCGAAGTAACGCCAAGGCAGAAAACCAACGGGAAATTTAGCCTTCGCCACCCGGTAGAGACGTGGCACCACGATGAGAAAATAAAACAGGACGTTGGCGGCGACGGAAACAATCAGCAACGTCAAAATGGCCTGTAATACGGGCGATTGGTTGGTCAGGTACATCATAGGGTGCGGAGAAATCCGGCAAGTTGCAGCACCGACGGGCTGCTGGCGTTGCGCACGTAGTAACCGCTGGTCCCCACCCCGATCTGGAGGGAGACCTCCGGGCTGGCGCCGATCATCTGCCCCAGGCAGTACCCGGCATTGAAATGGTCGCCCGCCCCGGTGCTGATGCGCGGTTGAGGCGTGAACGGCCCGGCCACCTTGACCGGTCCCGCGGCGGTGACGGCCACCGCGTACGCGCGCGGATGAACGACGACCGCCCCGAGGCGAAGCTTGTCCCAGACATACTGCGCAACGTTTGTGACGGCCGCCTCGCCTTCCGTCGCGCCGCCATAGCCCAAAGCCCGGCCCACCTCGAAGGCTTCCTTTTCGTTGAGCCCGAGCGTGGTGTCGAAATATTCCTGAAACTGCGCGATCAACTCGACAGCATGGCACACATCATTTGCCGCGCGCATCTCGGGATCGGCCAAATCGAAGAAAAAGCAGCGCCGCGGGGAGCCGGTAAGCTGCGGGCAGATGTCGCTGAGCACATGCTGGTAGATGTCGCTCATGTGCGGGAGCATCGTCCAGTTCTGCAGCCCAATCAAACTGGACTCGCGAAACAGCGTCAGCAACCGCTCCTGACCGACCCGAGCGACGAGGTTCTCCCAAGTCACGTCCTTGAGCGACTCGCGCTTGCCCAGCATCAACTTGCCGTCCTCGAACTCCAGCGCGTCGGTGTAGGCCGCCTCGGCGATGCTGATGATGGTGGCGCGCTGGCTCAGTTCCGCGAATGCCGGATGAACGGCCGGGTAACCGAGGTTGCCAATCGAGGTCACCTTCAACCCCGCCGCCGCGAGCGCGTTGGCCATGATCGGGCCGTTGCCGCCCAGTTTGACGCGCTCCACCACCAACTCCGCCTGCGTGCTCATGCCGGCCGCCCGGGCGATGCGCTCGCCAAATCCCGCCAGCGTCGCCAGGCGCTTGAACTTCTCCGCGCTCTCGCGTTTGTCCACGACCGCGATGATCGAATCCACAAAACCGTCGAGACCAATCACGGCTTTCAACAGCGGGACAGTGGGCGCCGCGGCGTCCAGCACGGCCGCGGCTTGTTGGGCAATTTGTTGAGCCTGACTCATGGTGGTCGGGATGGTGTAACAGAAACAGAGGATGCCACTCAACGTCTTTGTTGCGGGCTGACCTTGACGCGCCGTGAAATGGAAACGTGAGCCGACCGGGTGCGTCAGGTTTCTTGCCATCGCCGGTGTGGACGCTTAAGCTTTCGCCGATGACCCATTTCGGACGCCGACTCGTGATGTTGCTGACCAAGCTGGCGATCAATGCGCTGGCGTTGGTGGTTGTGGACGCCATGTTTCAGGGCATCTGGCTCGACTCGACGCGGGCCACCATCGCGGCGGCAGTGGTGCTGGCGCTGGTGAACACGTATTTGCGGCCGCTGCTTCTGATCCTGACGTTGCCGCTTACGGTGCTCACGCTCGGCTTGTTCACCATCGTCATCAACGCCGGGCTGCTTCTGCTGGTGAGCTGGCTGATCCCGCAGTTTCACGTGGCAACATTCTGGACAGCTGTCGGCGCGGCCTTGGTGATCAGCGTCATCAGCTTCCTGCTGAACTGGTTTTTGCAGCCCAATGGCGTCCAGATCCGCACCCGTCGTTCCCGTCGTTGAACCCTAACTGCAAGGAGACATTGCATGCCCACGTTTCTGCACACCCGCATCCGCGTCAGTGACCTTGAACGCTCGATTCAGTGGTACGAGCAACTCGGGTTCCGCTGTTCGCGGCGCACGGAGAAATCGCCCGCCGGCAATCAGCTCGCGCTCCTCGACCTGCCCGGCAACGTGGCGTTCCTCGAACTGTGTTACTCGCCCGACTACAAACTGCAGGTGCCGGAAGACCTGATGCATACCGCGATCGGCTACAAGGATCTCATCGCGCAGTGCGACGCACTCGAAAAGAAAGGCGTCGCCATCTGGCCTGACGGTTGGCGGACAAAATTCCAGACGGGCCACAAGATGGCATTTGTGACGGATCCCGACGGGTACGAAGTGGAGTTGCTGGAAGTGGCGTAAGCCACCGGCTTACTTCGCGTACGTGGCGTAGGCGCGCAACAACTCACCGACCGCCCAAGCGGAAGCGATGCAGCCGCCCGGGTGATGGGGGGCGTCACCATCGAACAATTCCGAGACGCTGCCGGTTCCCGCGCTGTCCAAGTGGTCGAGCAAACCTTGCAGGAAGCCGGTAATCTCTTTGCGCTGAGCCTTGCCGGTCCCATGGACACGGGCGTATGCGTCGCAATAAGCCCCGATCAACCAGGGCCAGACCGTGCCTTGATGCCGCGCGAAGTCCCGTTGCCGGTGGTTTCCCGCAAACTGCCGGCAATATTTCGGGTGCAGCGGCGATAAGGTCCGCAACCCGTAAGGCGTCAGCAGATGCTGCGTCACGACCGCGAGCACGGCTTGCTGCTGGTCCTTGCCCAGCGGTGTAAACGGCAGGCTGACGGCGAAGATCTGATTGGGCCGAATGCTGTCGTCAGCACCTTCCTCGCGCACCACATCATGCAGGCAGTTGCCGGCCGCATTCCAGAACGTCTTCACAAAACTGGCGCCGACCCGGTCGGCACTCTTGCGCAGTGCGGCCGCGGTGGTCGCGTCGTGCGCCAGCTGCTCCTCCATCTCGGCGAGCATGTGCAGCGCGTTGAACCAAAGGGCGTTCACCTCGACTGGTTTGCCGTGGCGCGGTGTGGGGACGTAACCCTCGATCTTCACGTCCATCCACGTCAGTTGCGAACCCGGGGCACCCGCGCTAAGGAGGCCGTCCTTGCCGGTCCCGATGTCGAAGCGCGTCCCGTCCGTGAAGGCTTGAACAATCGTGCGCAGCTTCGGCAACAAAGCGACTGCCGCGGCCCGGTCGCCGCCCGCCTGCCACCAACGCCAGGCGGCCACGATGAACCAGAGCGGCGCGTCGACGGAGTTGTATTCGGGTTTGCCGGTAAGCTCGTCGAAGCTGTTGGGCAGGAGGCCGCGTTCACAATGGCGGGCAAAGGTTTCCAAGGCCTGCCGGGCGGCCTCGAGGTTGCCGGCCGCCACGGTCAATCCCGGCAGGGCAATGAGCCCGATGCGGCCCCAATCGGTGTACCACGGATAGCCGGCCAGCACGCTCAGGCCGTCACCGCGTTTGACGAGGAAGGCATCGGCGGCGGGATGCAGAATCCGGCAGACGGGGTCGTTGCCAAGTTCGGCATGCCGGCGACGCTCCGATTCGCGCGCCATCAGCGCCGGGCCGCTGGGGCTGGTCGTGCCTTTTTCGGTCGAAGCAACGAGGTAGCGCGTCTCCCCCGGCGGGATGCGAAACGTGAGTTCGAATGTGGTGAACAAATCCTCTTCGAACGCGTGCCCGTGACCTTGTTCGGTCGGGTAGGTGAACCGGTAATACCAGTCTGGCTTGGTCTCGATATGCTCGGCCTCAGTCCAGAAATAGAGCCGCGGCAATGCCTCGCGTGGCCGCACGACGAGTGCGCCATCCTCGCGGGCGACGTCGAGGTTCACATTCTCATTGCGGGCGCGCAGGATGTTGTGATCGCGGTAAGCCAGCAGCGGCCGCACGCGCAGTTCGAGCGGGCCTTGGGAACGGATGTTGCGATACGCGATCACCACGGTGTTCTCGCCGCGCACCAGGCAGACGGTTTTCTCGACTTCGAAGTTCGCCTCGGCGAAACGAAACGTGGGCCAGGGCAGCGGACGAAACTCGGTCTGGATGTTGAACCCGTGGGGATAAACCGTGCCGGGATAGATGTTGGTGCAGAGATAGGATTCGTGGCCGTTGACCAGGACGCGTTCCTCGCACTTGGCCAGCAACACGTGGC
>JBFZFE010000439.1:0-3365 GCA_041306525.1 Verrucomicrobiota bacterium
GGTCAATATCTGGTGATCTTCCTGAACAACCGGCCTGTTGCTGCCTGGCTGGTGGACCGCCGGCTCGACAAAGGGCAGCTGCTTGTGGAGGGCGATTTCACCGATGAGGAAGCGCGGGCCGCGGCGGTTTCGCTGACCAAGCAAGCGATCAAGCGGGAAGCCATGTGATGAAGTTCGGGCAGGCGTTCCTCTTGGGCCTGCTGTTGCCCGTGGCCGCTTCAGCACTGGAGATTGTATTGCCCACGGACAACGACGGCTTGCTGCGCGGGCGCGAGGCTGATTTTTACCAACCGACGGCGGCAGGCTCCATCGAGTCCGGTACGTTTGGCTGTGTGCGGCGTGGCGGCACTCGCTTCCATGAGGGCATCGACATCCGCAGTCTCAAGCGTGATCGGCGCGGTGAATCAATTGATCCGATTTATGCCGTGGCGGACGGCGAAGTCGTCTTTATCAATCTCCGGGCTGGCCTGTCCAATTACGGTCGGTATCTGATCCTCCGTCACCGGTGGGATGGCGTCGAGGTCCACACCCTTTACGCCCACCTCAGTGCGGTGGCCAAAGGCCTGAAAGTCGGGCAGCCGGTTCGCCGGTCGCAGGTCATTGCCACGATGGGGCGGAGCGCCAACACACGGGAGGGAATTCCCCCGGAACGTGCCCACCTGCACTTTGAAGTCTGTTTCCTCCTCAACAACCGGTTCGAAGGCTGGAATCGGAAGCGTCATCCCGATGCTCCGCCCTTCGGGAGCTACAACGGCCAGAATTTTATCGGAATCGATCCGGCGGCCTTCCTGCGCGCGTTCATTGCCAACCCGAAACTGAAGTTCAACGAATATGTCGCCCGCCAACCCATCGCGTTCACGATCCTCGTCGGTGCCCGGCCGTTTCCGTGGCTCGCGCTGCATCCCGAACAGATCCAGCCGCGCGCCGGCAAGGAGGCAGTGCCGGTGGCGTATGAGATCGGCGTGACCGCCTGGGGGCTGCCCATCGCCATCTGGCCGCGTGCGGCCGGTGAGTTGAGCGATGCCCAGCGCCGGTCGTTGCAGCGCGGCGCGGCCACGGTGGCGCGGGTCAACGATGAGGCATTGAAGAAGGATTGCCGGCGCTTGATCGAGCGAACCAGCGCCAGTTGGCGCCTCAGCGAGCGTGGTCAGGAATGGCTCAGTCTGCTGCTGTACAACCCGTGAGTCAGGACTTGATCATGCCGGCCTGGCGGGCGTACTGGAAAATGCCGCCGGCATCGATCACCGGGCGGGCATCGCCCAATGGCTTGAGCGGGTACACCTTCCCGGTGCTGAGCACTTTGAGGGTATTGGCGTCGAGATCGAGTTCCAGTTCTTCACCGGTGCGAATCGTCTCACAAATGCGTTGGGTCGCATCGACCGGGTAAAGTTCACCCGTGGCGACGCAGTTGCGGAAAAAAATGCGGGCAAAACTTTCGGCCACCACCGCCTCGCAACCAGCCGCCCCGAGGGCGATGGGGGCGTGTTCCCGGGAACTGCCACAACCAAAATTGCGGCCCGCGATGACGATCCGGTAAGGGGTTTTCGTGGTGCCCTCCGGCACGTATCGCACCGGATGGTCGGCCAAGGGCAGACCGCAGAGGGCGTAGCTGCCCAGTTTCTCATACTCCTCGGCGATGGTGGGCACGAGGTTCAGGTACTGCGCAGGGATGATCTGGTCGGTGTCGACGTTGTCCCGCACAACGTATGCCTTTCCACGAATGATGGCGCTCATGGCGGCAGAACCTAAACGAAGCCCGCCGCGGTTGGCAAGCGTTCTGCTTGTTTGAGAGCCATGCAGGAATACAGCGACCCCGCCGGCAGCTATACGATTGAGTTCCCGGATGCCTGGTTGCCACTGGCCGAGGAAGGTTCGCCGCACGTGAACCTTGCCAGCTTGACGACGGGTGGCCAGTTGCGGATCGAGGTTCATCGGTTCGATCAATGTCCCGAGCGGATGCTTTCGCCGGAGGTGGCATTGCGCAGCTTGGTGCAGGCGGATCGTTATCACCGGCGGACGGCCAGTGATCTGCCCGTGGCCACCGAGAAAGCCCGCGGTGGAAGCGTTGCCTGCGCGGATTACGATTGTCCCGAGAAACTCGGTGACTTTGGTCATGTCCGGCTCTGGGCCCGCAACCGCGGTTGTGTGCAGGTCCGTTGTGTCTATCGCTGCCGGCGCGCCGATGCCGGTACGGATGATGACGATCTTGAACTCATCATGTCATCGCTGGAGATCCACGACCAGACACATCTCGATGCCCGCAGTTTCAGCCGGTATTATTACAGCCTGCTGAAACGCCACCGGCCGCGCATCCTCAACGAACCCCCCGACGGCCTGACGCTGACCTTGCATGACGGCCAGACCATTTTGCTGGAGCAGCTCTACAACCATTATCGGCAACAGCCCGAACAGCTCGATGAACTGATCGAATCACACATCAATCTGCTCGATTTCTGCGGCGACGACGTCCTCGACCTCGCCTGCTATGAATTGATTCGGCCGCTCCTGTTTCCCAAGCTCACCCGCGCCACGCTGGGGGCGCTGCCGCCGCACCGGCTTCGTTTCTGGTCCGGCCTGGCCTTGGGGGCCATCGTGCAAGGCAGCGTGTTTCACTATGGCGTCAACACCGAACGCCTCCATCAATGGGGATTCGACTCGTTGCAGGACATCTGGAAGGACCTGATGCAATCGCTTTACAAGCTGCCGGCCATCCAGCCGCGCAGCCAACGCGGCCCGACCGGCAAAGTGCGGGCCATCGACTATGTGGATCATCCCTTCAGCAGTTCATTCCTGCTGTACGAGGACTTCTACGAAACCACCGCCGAAAACCTCGGCGCCAAACGCTTTCTCGTGGCGGTGCCCCAACACAACCATCTCTCCTGTTTCCGCGTGGATGACGCCCGCTTCGTGGCGGGGCACGCCAGCCGGTTGCGTTGGGAGTTCCATCGCAGCATCGAGCCATTGAGCGACACCCTTTATCTCGTGGTGGGACCGCAAGCGCCGGATGCGCGGCCCTTCGACCTGAGCCATTTTTGCGTGAAGCACGCCTGAATTTCCTTCCCGCCCTTTCGGACTGGGACTAGACTGCCCTTGATGCGGAACTCGTTCGACAGTTCAGTCTGCCGCAACCTCAAGTCGGCGCTGGCCACCGAATGGCTCGAAACCAACGGCCTCGGCGGTTACGCCTCCTCGACGATCATCGGCGCCAACACGCGGGGTCACCATGGATTGTTGGTCGCCCCGGCGATGACGCCTTTGCATCGCCACGTGTTGCTGGCCAAGTGCGAGGAACGCGTCCTGGTCAACGGCCACGAATCCTATCTCTGCACCAACATCTATCCCGGCACGGTTTATCCCCACGGGTT
>JBFZFE010000440.1:0-2945 GCA_041306525.1 Verrucomicrobiota bacterium
CGCTCGGGTCGGTACCGGACACAGAGCAGTACGCGTACGGGTTCGAGTTGGGCGACAAGTACGTGCTCCTGAACATCGCGGCCATTCCCGAGCCCAGTTCCCTGCTGCTGGTCGGTGCCGGGCTGGGCCTGTTGCTGCTGGTGCGGCGGCGCAGCTGATCCGGCGGTGACGAATTGCCGGCTTGGCAGCCGGGCTGGTTGGGACTACGATGGTGCCGTGAAGGTCACCGCCAAACTGAGCGTGGCGTTCGCCGTGATGGCAATCTTTCTCCTGGGGGCTGGCGTGGCGGCCATCTGCTTTCTGGAGCAGGTAAACCCGTTGCTCAGTGAGATGAAACGGCATGACCGTGACTTGGAAAACCTGACCCAGGCGCTGCGCTCCATCCGTTCTCATCCCGATGATCAGCAAAAGAACGTCGCGTGGGTTGACGACTTTCTCAAGGAAACCGGTCACAGTGAACGCGCGCGGCACTTGGCGCTGGGGGCCCGAACTTGGTTGCAGCAGGCGCAAACAGGGCCGGCGCTCAAGGAGCTGGAGGAGTTGCAGCGTCAGCTCCACAAGGCGACCACGTCATCTCATAAACGCCTGGTGGTGGTGAACCGTCAGGTGACGTTGACGATGATCATCATGCTCAGCGGCTCAGTGGCGTTGCTGGTCCTGTTCTTTCTGGCCCTGCGATTCTGGATCGCCGACCCTCTGCTGGCCTTGAAGAGCACTGCGGCGAGCTTGGCGGCGGGCCAATCCGAGGTGTTGGCCGACGGATTGCCGGCGGGTGAGTTTGCCGACATCGGCGCCGCGCTCCAGCAGGTGGCCGATGGCCGGCGCGCTGACCGCGCCCATGGCGAGCAACTCGCGCGGATGGCTGAGCTCGGCGCAGCTTGTTCCCATGTGACAAACAATATCCGCAGCACCATCGGTTCCATTCGCACGCTGGCGACATACGAGGGAACAGCACACCACGTCGATCCCAGCGCGCGGATGGCCTTCCAGTACATCGTGGCCACCGCCAATAAAATGGAGAGCTGGATTCGCGACCTGCACGCGGCGGTCAGCCCGACTGGTTTGCGCGCCGTGCGCCAACCGGTCGAGCCGATTTTGCATGACGCGTTGTCGTTGGTGCAGCCCGAAATCAACGCCCGGGGACTTCAGGTCCAGCTCGCACCCGCCGACGGCCTCGCGGATGTGAGCATCGATCGCGTGCTGATCGAACAGGCGCTGGTGGCGGTACTGACCAATGCAATCGAAGCTTCACCGCCGGGCGGCACGATCCGCATTCAGACGACGGCGGAAACCGACGCCACAACCATTGCGGTGGCCGACGAAGGAAGCGGGATGAGTGAGGAGATCAAGCAGCGCGCTTTCCAGGCGTTCTATACGACAAAACCGCACAGCACCGGCTTGGGCCTGACGGTGGCCCATGCCGTTGTGACCCGTCATGGCGGTGATATCGCGCTGAAGACTCAGCCCGCGCGCGGCACCAGCGTGGTGATCAGGATACCAGCGGCGCCGAAGCGCGGAAGCCAACAACCACCGGCTTGAGTGTGCCGATATAGGGCAGGTTTCGGTAACGCTCCCGGTAATCCAGACCGTAGCCAACGATGAAATGGTTGGGGATTCGAAACCCAACGTAGTCGGCTTGGAAGTTGCCATGGTGGGGAACGTTTTTCTCCAGGAAAACGCAGGATTTCAAACTGCGCGGCTCCAGGCGTTGCACAAGCTCCCGGATGCGGGCCAGTGTCAGACCGCTGTCCAACACGTCGTCGACAATCAACACGTCATGCCCGCGGACATCAAGCTGCAGGTCCTTGGTCAGGGTCAGTGTTCCGGACGTTTGTGTTTCACCGTGGTAGCTGGAGACGCCGAGGTAATCGAGCCGCAGCGGGAGTGACAAGCGTCGCAACAGATCGGCGATGAACATGACACTGCCGCTCAGGACGGCGACCAGCGTGAGGTCCTTGTCCGCATAATCCCGCTGGATCTCGGCCGCCAAGGCATCGAGACGTTGCTGGATTTGCAGTTCGCTGAGCAGAACGTTCTCAATGTCCTCGCGGATGGAGTGCATCGCCCGCACTGTAACGAAGAGCGGTCTGGCGGGGAAGCAAAAGCTTGACGCTGCCGGACACACTCGGTAAGGTCCCGCGCGGTCGCAGAAGCGGCTGTCGTTTTTCCCAGAATCAAACACTCCGACAGTTTTTCCTATCCACGTGACGGCCATGGGCTTGTCTCATTCATTGATCCGGGTTGGCCTGACCGGCGGCATTGCCGCTGGCAAATCCGCCGTCGCGCAGTTGTGGGAGGCGCACGGTGTGCCGATCGTGGACGCCGATGCGCTGGCGCGGACAGCTTTGGCGCCCGGCAGCATTGGGCACAGCGCGGTGGTGCGTGAGTTTGGCCCGGCGATTCTGCAGGCGGACGGCACCATCAACCGTCCGGCGCTGGCGGCCATTGTTTTTGCGAACGCGGAACGCCGCGCGGTATTGAACGGAATTGTCCATCCACTTGTCCGTGTAGGTTGGCAGTCACAGCTCCAGTTGTGGGCGGACGACCCCCGCGTCGCACTCGGTGTGGTAGCCGTGCCGTTGTTGTACGAAACGGGCGTGGAGAAGGAATTTGACTATGTTGTGACGGTGGCTTGCAGCTTGTCGACCCAGTTGGTTCGGCTGCAGGCCAAGGGAATGGATGAAGCGCACGCGCGAGCGCGCATTGCCGCCCAGTGGCCGCCGCAAAAGAAAATGGATCGCGCCGATTTCGTGATTTGGAACGATGGCTCACGCCGCCTGTTGGCCGAGCAAGCAGAAATCATTTTGCACAGAATCAAGGAGATCAATCATGCCCCGCAGACCGTTTAGAAAATCGAAGGGACCCAAACCGTCACCGAAGATCGAAGGCTTACCGGCCGCCGATTGGGATCCAGAGGCCGAGGCCAAGC
This sequence comes from Verrucomicrobiota bacterium, assembly GCA_041306525.1. Lineage (GTDB taxonomy): Bacteria > Verrucomicrobiota > Verrucomicrobiia > Palsa-1439 > Palsa-1439 > JBFZFE01. Next base: position 2,930 of record JBFZFE010000440.1, read on the forward strand.
AAATGGCCGAGCAAGC
>JBFZFE010000441.1:0-2861 GCA_041306525.1 Verrucomicrobiota bacterium
TCCAAGCTGTCCAAAGACAGCAGGCGACGACGTCGCAACATCAGTTCGCCGAGCGGGGTCGGCCGGGAATCGAGGATGGCAAAGTTCTGGCTCATGCCGGCAGGCTACCGTCCCGGGCGGCAGGGTACAGCGGAAAATCAATCTCGGTGCTGTGCGCGCGCCGCTATACTTCCGTGCCGATGGAACAAGACCCAATACAAGGGAGCGCGGGCGTCCCGCCCGCGAACTCAAACGAAACCCAATGTCCAAAACGCGGGCGAGACGCCCGCGCTCCTTTTCCTGCACCGTTCTTCGACCCGTTCGCGGACGTGGAACGCCACTGCCATCATCTCCCGCACTGGCAGCAGGACACGGTCTGGCAATTCGTTACCTGGCGGTTGGCGGACGCATTGCCCCGAGTGAAACTCGACGAGTGGACGGCGGAACAGGACGCTTGGCTGAAATTTCATCCTCCGCCGTGGGACGCAACCACCGCGCAGGAGTATCACCGGTTGTTCAGCGGGCGGTTGGACGAGTGGCTTGATGCCGGCCACGGCGGCTGCCTGTTACGGGATGTCCGCTGCGCCAAAATTGTCGCGGGAGCGTTCCGCCATTTTGCGGGTGCCCGCTATGACCTCGGCGTGTTCGTGGTGATGCCAAATCACGTGCACATACTGTTCCGTCCACGCCCCGGCGAGACGCTGGCGAAGATCATTCATTCCTGGAAGAGTTTTGCCGCCAAGGAAATCAACAAGCTGCTGGCGCGGTCCGGCCCGTTGTGGCAGGAGGATTACTGGGACCGGTTGGTGCGCGGCGAAGCCCACCTCGCGGCTTGCGTGCGCTACATCGAGGAAAACCCAATCAAGGCACATCTGCCACCAGGTGAATACATTCTGGAAAGGAGCGCGGGCGTCCCGCCCGCGAATCCGACTGCATGACACCAGACGCGGGCAGGATGCCCGCGCTCCCTTCCTCGACCGCAAACGCAAAGGAGCGCGGGCGTCCCGCCCGCGACCCATTGGCAATCACCAACCGGACGCGGGCAAGATGCCCGCGCTTCCTGCAGCGGAAAATTGGGATTGACGGCACTTGGCGAATCGGCCAAGTTGCCAACGCAGTGAAGACCGATCCCAAAACATTCGCCCGCTTGAAGGCCAAGGCCAAGGTCCTCAAGGCCATGGCCCACCCGAGCCGGTTGCTGATCGTGGACGAACTGGCCAAGCGCGAACGTTGCGTCTGCGAGCTGCGCGAGATGGTCGGCGCTGATATGTCCACCGTCTCCAAACACCTCACCGTCCTCAAGCAGGCTGGCATCGTGACCGATGAGAAACGCGGTTCGATGGTGTTTTACCGGCTGCGCGTGCCCTGCCTCGGCAAGCTCAACGAGACGGTCGAATCGGTGCTCGAATGCGCGGCGCGCGAGCTGACGGAGGCGACCAAGTGAGCGGCCCAGCTTTTTTCTTCGCTTCATTATTGGCCAATGGGCCAAATGACCATGACGAGGAGGTTCGCTCGTGAACTGGCGTCAGGAGTGGAAGTGGTTCGGGGGGCTGACGGGGGTGTTTCTCGCCGCCTTCTTCCTGCCGGTGGGCGCGGCGCGCTTCGACAACGCCGTGACCGAGGCGCTGGCGCTGGTGAAGTGGTATGCGCGCGAGCACGTCATTCTCTGTCTGATCCCCGCGTTCTTCATTGCCGGCGCGATCTCGGTGTTTGTGAGCCAGGCGTCGGTGATGCGCTATCTTGGCGCGACGGCGAACAAGGTGCTCGCCTACGCCGTGGCGTCGGTGTCGGGGACGGTGCTGGCCGTCTGTTCCTGCACGGTGTTGCCGTTGTTCGGCGGCATCTACAAGCGCGGGGCGGGACTCGGTCCGGCAACGGCGTTTCTCTACTCGGGCCCGGCGATCAACGTGCTGGCGATTCTGCTGACGGGACGGGTGTTGGGCGTCGAGATGGGCGTGGCGCGGGCTGTTGGCGCGGTGGCATTCAGCGTGGTGATCGGTGTTTTGATGCACGTCTTGTTCCGCAAGGAGGAACAGGCGAAGGCTGCGGCCCAAGCGGCCCTGCCGGTAGCGGAGGTGGCGCGGTCGTTGTGGCTGAACGCGGCGTTCTTCGCGTTGATGATCGGCGTGCTCGTGTTCGCCAATTGGGGCGGCGCGGAGGAAGGCGGGCTCTGGGGACAGATTTACCAAGTCAAATGGCCGGTCACGGGTGTGTTGCTGGTTGGCTTGGGCGTGTTGTTGCCGACCGGTTACCGGATGAAGCGAAGCGAGGCCAGCGAATGGGGCGAGGCGACGTGGGGTTTTGCGAAACAGATATTTCCGCTGCTCTTTGCCGGCGTTTTGGTGGCGGGCTTGCTGCTGGGACGTCCCGGTCACGAGGGCTTGATCCCGTCGGTCTGGGTCGAGCGCGCGGTCGGCGGCAACGCAGTCGGGGCGAACCTGTTTGCCGCCGTGGTGGGCGCGTTCATGTATTTCGCGACGCTGACCGAGATTCCGATTTTGCAGGGGTTGATGGGTGCCGGCATGGGCAAGGGGCCCGCACTGGCGTTGTTGCTGGCGGGCCCGGCGTTGTCGTTGCCGAGCATGTTGGTTCTTCGCAGCATCATGGGCTGGCGGAAAACATTGGCCTACGTCGGCCTGGTCATCGTCATGGCGACGCTGACCGGCTGGATTTACGGGGCGTTGTTCTGAAATGAATGGAAACAACAAAAAAGGAGTCGAGTCATGAGTAGTCAGACGAGTTGCTGCTGTGGCGGTACGGAAACCAAGAAGAAGACCGTGTTGCTGTACGCGTGTTCGGGCGGCGCCAATGTGGCGGAGATGGCGGATGCAGCGGCCCGGCAACTGATGCGCGAAGGTCGCGGCGGCATGTTCTGCCTGGCC
>JBFZFE010000442.1:0-5830 GCA_041306525.1 Verrucomicrobiota bacterium
GGAGCGAGTTGACGTAGCACTTGGCCGTGGCCGGCAAGTTGATCCTGGCCCATTCACGGGCCGCCGCGCCTTCGCCGACCTTCTTGGTTTCCAGCACTTCGACGGGAGCGCCCTTCTTGAGCTGCGCCACAATCTCGGCATTGGTGGCGGGACGTGATCGGACATTGATATTGTCGCCCTTGGCCACGTACGACGTTGCCCCCGGCACAGCCGCGTTCACCTTGATCGCAGCGGCACCCGAGTCGGCCTGCACGGCCGTGGCGACCGCGAACCCGAGACAGAGACTGACCATGCTAACTTTGCTGAAACATCCTGACTTCTTCATCACTTAAGTTCCTCCATTGACCTGGCTTTAAATTGTTCAACCGCAAATCGCCGATGGCCGTTCGCACCAGTTTGCGCACGGAATGTCCCAAGGCGGCGAGCATGCGGCGAATCTGCCTGTTCTTGCCTTCGCGCAGCACGATCTGCAATTCCGTGCTTTCCGCATTTGCTCGCAACTGAGTGACTTCCTCGACATGCAGCCATTCGCCTTCGCTTGCGATTCCTTGGCGCAACTGCTGCATCTCGGCGTGCGTCAACCGGCCAGCAACTTCCACCCGGTAGACCTTCGGCATCTTGTAACGCGGGTGCGTGAGCCGCAAGCTAAAACTGCCGTCATTGGTCAGCAACAACAAACCTTCGCTGAGGTAATCCAGTCGCCCGACGCTGTAGAGCCTTGGCAGACTGGCCGGCAACAGGTCGAGGACCCGTTTGCGACCATGGGTGTCCTCGTTGGTGCAGACCACCCCGGGCGGCTTGTTGATGACGAGGTAAACTTTTTTCTCCACCGTCACCGGCTTGCCATCCACCGCCACCCGGTCGGTCTGCGCATCCACCTTCGTGCCGAGCGTCGTCACGATCCGTCCGTTCACTGTCACCCGGCCGTCTTGGATCAAAAGCTCCGCCGCCCGGCGTGAAGCGACACCCGCTTCGGCCAGAAATTTCTGGAGACGAGAGAGAGAAGGTGAACTGGCGGAGTCGGTGGGCATCGGCAGGCTGGGGTTTCCCCAGCGCTCCTGCACTTTGGGCGGCAGGTGACACTATTCCGGCTTCGTCTTGGGCAGACCCAAGACACGCTGACCGTCTTTGTAACGACCTTGTTTCTTCAATTGTTCGACGCGCTCAAAACGTTTCAAAACATTGCGACGGGTCGTGATCTTGTTGGCCGATTTCAGGCTCGAATGCTGTGACATGGGGGCTTCCTACTTTTTCGTTTGCGGCTGTTTTGCTTGCTTCAGTGCTTCCAGTTTTTCCTTGGCTTCCTTCACGAACTCCCGACTTTTACCAGAGGCGAGGTATTTTTCAAAATGTTTTGTCGCTTCCACTGGCGCGCTCGCCTCGTACAACAACCCGAGGCGGAAGTGCACCAGCACATAATCGGGCCGCAGTTCCAACGCCTTGTTGTAGGCCGCCGCCGCCTTGGCTTGGTCGCCGAGCTGCCGGTAGGCATCCCCCAACCCGCTGTGCGCAGGCGCGTACTTCACGTCCTTCTCGATGGCCTTCTTGTAGGCGTTGATCGCCAAGTCAGGCGCTCGCTCCGCCAGATAAACGTCGCCCATGGCGTTGTTGTAATACGGCACGCTCGGCTCGACATCCAAGGCCTGTTGGATCAGCTTCTTTGCCTCTTTCAGCTGCCCGCGCCGCAGCAGCAACGCGCCCAAGCTGTAATAAGCATCGCCATTCTGGTGACCGGCCGCCTCTTCCACTTTCACGAAGCTCTCCAGGAATTTCTGGGCTTCCGGCAATTTGCCCTGTGTTTCCAGCAAGACCCCCATGTTGTGCAAGGCACGCCCGAACTTCGGGTTGATCGCCAACGCCTTCTCGTACGCCGCCTGCGCCTCGGCAGACCGACCGGCCTCGTCGTGGCGCACGCCCAGTTGCGTCCAGACATCTGCGTCATTCGGTCGCAACTCCAGATATTGTTTGTACAGCGACGTCGCCGTGTCCGGGTCCTGCAACTTCTCGCAGACCACCGCCAGGTTGTACATCGCGTCCACGTGACGCGGGAAAATCTTCAACGCCTTCGCATACTCGCCCTTCGCCCGGGCCCACGCATTGTCCTGCACAAACTTGTTGCCGCGCTCCATGAACTTGTTGGCCTCGGCGACGGCTCGTTTGTCCGCGTCGCTAAGTGACTCCTGCGCCAACGCATGAAGGGCGCTGACCGCCAGCAAGGCACATACTGCATATGTTTTGATGTTCATTTCTCTCCAATCTTGGCCAATGCCTGTTTCGCGCTGCTGACCACCGGGCTTTGCGGAAACTCACTCAAAACCCGTTCCAATGCCGCCCGCGCTTTGTCCGGCTGCCCCAGCGCCAAGCGGCTCAGCCCAAGACAATACCAACCTTTGTCGGCGTCCTTGTAAGCAGGCCAGTGCGTCAGCAACTTCTCCATCGCGAAGACTGCCTGCGCATGCTGGCCGCGTTTGCCGAGCAGATAACCCAACGCAAACAGTGCGTCGTCGGTGTAGCCATACCGGTTTTCGCCATCTGACGCAATCACGTTGCGCAGGTGGCGCTCCGCCAGATCCTCGCGTCCATCCTCCAAATAAGCCTCCGCCACCTTCCAGTTGGCCGGTACATTCGCCTTGTCCTGGTCCGCCGAGCGCCGCGCTTCGCGCAATGTGAGTTTCCCCCGCCGCGCATCCGCCAACCGGGCCAGTAATTTCGCCCGCTCAACCGCCCCGGCAATCCGCGTCATCTCATTCTCATCCGCGTCCAATACCAGGATCGTCGGCGCACCGCGCACATCATGGCGCTTCGCCACCGCTGCCTGACGGACCGCATCAATGCGCACGCACACGAACTCCTGTGAGGCATTGACTACTTCCTTGTCGGCCAACACCGTGCTCGCCAGTTTCTCGCAATACTCCGAACCGCGCACATGGAAATACGCCAGCACCGGTTTCCTCAGCTCCTTGGCCTGCTGCAGCGCAGCCGGCAACGTCCGCCGCCACGCCACTCCCGCCTGCAGCAGCGCCGCTCCTTCGGCGGCAATCTCGCGCACCGACTCCGCGGCGTCATTGGTCGCCAACCCGCTCAACCAAGGCGCCGCCTCGACCCAACCGCTCCGTCCCAGCGTCAACGCCGCCGTCCAACGCACCGTCGCGCTCTCATCGGCCAGACACTTTCGGACCCGCTCCATGTCCTCATCCGCGTCGCTGACCTTCAACAATCCCACCACCCCAACCTGCCGGTGCTCGGGGTTGGTCGATGCCACCAGCCGGCGGAATTGCGCCTCCACCTTCGGCCCGCCGGCCTGCGACAACTTCTCCGCTGCCTCCACGCGGACCTCCTCATCCGCATCGCCGAGTTTGGCGATCCAATCATCCGTCGCGTCCGCCCGCACCTGACCGGCCAAGCCGGCCCACAACACCATCCCCGCCACCGCTCCGCGCAACCAGCGCAGGTAACGGCCCTCTCCCTGGCTCACCGGCACGAACAAGATCTCCGGCACCTCGTAGCTGTGCGCCGCCTTGACGGCCTGGGCCACCGCCGCCGCCTTTGCGCGCGTCGTCTTGACCAACAACAGAAACTCCACTGCCTTCTGGAGTTTCGCTTCCCACCAGTAATGCGATTCAACTCCCGGCACGATGTTCACACAGGCGGCCGCCTTCGCTTCCAGAATCGCCGCCGCCACCCGCCGCGCTTCCGTGCGTGAACCACACGTCACGTAGCCGATGACGCAGGGAGGTGATTTCGTGAGACGCAGCGCGCGGACCGTTTTCTTCGGATTCATACCGGCCCGCAGTAAACACACATCCGCCCTCAGAAGCAAACCGCAATCGGCGGCGCTGTACAACCACGCAGGAAAACGGCAATCTCTGACCCGATGAAGCCGATGATGCTCAAGCGGGCAAGACCCCACCGGATGCGACGTGTCATGGAACCGGAGTTGATGAACGATCCGGCGCAGGCATTGGCGTATGCGTCAGCCGATTTCGCGGCGACGCATCAACGCTACGTCGAATTGTTCCGTCAACTCTACCCCAGCTTGCCGGGCCGTGGGATGGTTCTCGACATTGGCTGCGGGACCGGTGACGTGTTGCTGCGCTTCGCGCGGGCGCTGCCGGGCTGGCGGTTTCTGGGCGTGGACGGTGCGGCAGCGATGTTGCGGCACGCGCGCCAAGCCGTGAAGAGCGAGCCCGGCATGGCGGGTCGCATCCGGTTGCAGTGTGGCCATGTGCCCGAGGCACGGTTACCGGTCGGCCGTTATGATCTGATCCTCTCCAGCAGTTTCCTGCATCATCTGGCCGACCCGCAGGCGTTGTGGAGTACCGTCAGGAAGTATGCGCAGCCGGGGACGATTGTATTTGTGCCGGACCTGCGACGCCCCGTCAGCGCAAGGCAGGCACGGCGGCTGGTGGCGAAGTATGCGGGCAACGAGCCCGCGATTCTGCAGCGCGATTTCGACAATTCGTTGCGTGCGGCTTTCACGCCGGACGAGGTGCGGGCACAGCTGCGTGCAGCGGGCTTGAGCCAACTACGGGTCCAGTGCATCAGCAACCGGCACCTGCTGGTGCACGGTGTCTATTGTTCCTCGACCACTTGGTCGTAGAACTTGACGATCTGGCGGAAGTTGTCGCCTTCCATGAAATCCATCGCCGCCTTTGGATGGCGGTTGAGGTAGCCGGTGATCATGTAGGGAATGGCAAAGCCCCAGCGGAGTTTCTCGCGCATCGGCTCGACGGTGTCCTGGAGGCATTCGAGGATGGGACGGAGCTTGAACTTCGGGTTGTGAAGAAAGCTGAGGATCAGTTCCATCTGGCAGTTGCCCGCGCCGCGGCCGAGACCGCCGATGCTGGCGTCCACGAGGTTGGAACCAAGGATGATGGCTTCGACAGCATTGGCGAACCCGAGCTGGAGGTTGTTGTGGGTGTGAATGCCCACTTCCTTGCCGGCAGGTTTGCAGTGGTGCAGGAACTTTTTGACGAGATAGTCCACCTGCTCGCGGTACATGTTGCCGAAGCTGTCGACGACGTACATCGTGCCGACTTCGGACTTGGCGAGGATCTCGAGGGCGTTGTCCAGTTCGATCTCCTGGACAGCGGAGACGGCCATCAGGTTGATGGTGGTCTCGTAGCCCTTGTCATGGGCGTCCTTGATCATGTCGAGCGCCGTCGGGATCTGGTGGATGTAGGTGGCGACGCGAATCATGTCGATGGCGCTCTGCTCTTTGGGCAGGATGTCGGTATGGTAATCCGTGCGCTCGGCGTCGGCCATGACCGAGATCTTGGTGACGCCGTTCTTCTCGCCACAGACCTGTCGGATATCGTCCTCGTCGGAAAACTTCCAGCGGCCATGTTCGTCGCAGCGGAAAATCTTCTTCGACGCCTTGTACCAGATCTCCATGATGTCCACGCCCGCCGCGCAGTCGGCTTGGTAAACGGTTTTGACAAAATCCATCTCGAAGCGGTGGTCGTTCATCAACCCGCCGTCGCGCACAGTGCAGTCGAGCACGCGGATTTCGGGACGATATCCCAACCAGCCTTTGACGCCTGTGGCGGAAGATTGGGCTTCTTTGGTCACAACTGTTTTCTTGGCTTGCGCGCTCATAAGGGGCGCGAACAATAGCAGAGCCGAGGTGCTGTTCAATCTCTAAATCCGCCGGAGGGCTGGCGCCATGAGCCCCGTTGACAATCCTACGCCTGCCTCGTACTGTGCGCCGCCATGAAACAACGCGTCATCTCATTTCATTATACTTTGACCAACCCCAAGGGCGAAAAACTCGATTCTTCCGCGGGTCGCGAACCGCTCTCCTTCCTCGAAGGCGTCGGCCAGATCATCC
>JBFZFE010000443.1:0-17713 GCA_041306525.1 Verrucomicrobiota bacterium
ACGCGGACCATGGTGGCCCCTTCTTCAATGGCCGCCTCGAAATCATGCGTCATTCCCATGGAAAGTTCGCGTAACCCGAGGCGATCACGCAAGCTGCGGAGTTTCCGAAAGCAGGGCCGCACCTGCTCGATATCCGCCGAAAACGGCGCCACGGTCATGAGCCCGTGGACTTCGATGCGAGGGAGGGAATTGATCTGCTCCAAAGCCGCTTCAACCAGATCTGGCTTGAACCCGAACTTGCTGGCTTCGTCCCCGACATTGACTTCGATCAGGATGGCCTGCGATTTGCCGGTGCGTTCGGCCCATTTGTTGATCTCGACAGCCAGTTTCACGCTATCCACCGAGTGAATGAGTTCGAACATGCTGACCGCGTCACGCACCTTGTTGGTCTGGAGATGGCCGATCAGGTGCCAATGTACCCGATCTGACAGAAGCGGGATTTTGGCACGCGCCTCTTGGATTTTGCTCTCACCGCAAACCCAAGCACCGGCAGCAGTGGCTTGTTGGATTCGCTCCGGATCAATGCTCTTCGTCACGGCAACGAGTTGGACGTCGGCAGGTGCCCGGCCTGCCCGCACAGCGGCGGCGGCCATGCGGGTCCGGACTTCATCCAAGTTCTGGGCGATGGCGGACATTGCCGCGCACTGTAAACACCGCGCCGACGGCAGACAAGACCCAATCGGCAAACACTCGGCAACCCGGTGCCGAAGCTTGCCGTCGGTGCGGCCAGCCGCTATGAATGGACTCCATCAGATTAAGCGAGGAGAACTCATGAAAATTGGCATCATCGGCGGCAGTGGATTGTATGAAATGGCGGGATTGAAGAACAAGCGCTGGGTTACGGTCAGCACCCCGTTTGGCAAGCCATCGGACCAAGTCTTAACCGGCAAGCTCGACGGACGGGACTTGGTCTTTCTGCCGCGCCATGGTCGCGGCCACCGGATTCTTCCCAGCGAACTGAATCACCGCGCCAACATCTACGCCTTGAAGAAACTCGGCGTTGGCGTAGTCCTCAGTGTGAGCGCGGTCGGCAGTCTGAAGGAAGAATACAAGCCAACAGACATCGTGCTGGTTGACCAGTTCTTTGATCGCACGAAGCGGAGCCAGGACTTCACGTTCTTTGGGGACGGCTTGGTGGCGCACATTGCGTTCGCTGACCCGATCTGCATGAACCTTCACCGGACCTTGGCAGCATGCTGCCGTCAGGCGGGCGCGACGGTGCATCTTGGTGGCACGTATGTGAACATGGAAGGTCCCGCGTTCTCGACGCGGGCGGAATCATTGTTCCACCGGGCGATGGGCTGGGATGTGATCGGCATGACCAACTTGGGTGAGGCGCGTTGCGCACGGGAAGCGGAGCTCTGCTATGCCACCATGGCCATGGTGACTGATTACGATTGTTGGCACGAGGCGGAAGAACCGGTCACCGTTGAGATGGTGGTGGCAAACTTGCGACGGAATGCCGCCACGGCACAACAGGTCGTGCGACTCGCCGCTGCGTCAATTGATCTGAAGGCGGATTGCGCCTGCCACCATGCGTTGGCCACGGCGATCATGACGGCACCCGACGCAGTAAAGCCAGCCACCCGCAAGAAGCTCGCCCTGCTCGTTGGCAAATACCTCAAATAGCTGACTGTTTTGACAACAGGCCGGGCGGGCTTAGTTTTTCGCAATCACCTGCGGGAGATCGCGATGAAAAAAGGTCAGCCCAAAGCCAAGAAATTGCCGCCACAGCAGCAAAAGAAACAACCCGGCAGGGAGCACCTGATGACGCCGCGGCCCGAGTCTCAGGCTGCTGATTACAAGCCAGCCGGTAAGTTGCGCGACCAAGTGGCCGTCGTCACGGGTGGCGACAGCGGGATTGGGCGCTCGGTCTCTGTGATGTTTGCCAAGGAAGGTGCCGATATTGCGATCGTGTACCTGAATGAGCACAAGGATGCCGAAGAAACGAAGCACCTCGTCGAGGCCACCGGTCGGCGTTGTCTGCTCCTGGCGGGTGACATCGGCGATGAGAAGTTCTGCGGTGATGTGATTGCACAAACGGTCGCCGAACTTGGTCGTCTCGACATCGTCGTCAACAATGCCGCTGTCCAGTTTCCGCAGAAGTCTCTGAGCCTGATCACCGGCGAGCAGTTGGAGAGGACTTTCCGCACAAACATTTTTGCCCAATTCTTCCTGACCCGTGAAGCCCTGCCACATCTGCGCAAAGGCGCCTCAATTATCAGCACAACTTCGATCACGGCCTATGAAGGCAACAAGGACCTCATTGATTACGCGTGTACCAAGGGAGCCATCGTGATGTTCACCCGGTCACTTGCCTGTTCCCTGGCAAAGGACGGCATTCGCGTCAATGCCGTGGCGCCCGGCCCAATCTGGACGCCTTTGATCCCGGCCAGCTTCTCGTCCGAAAAAGTGGCCGAGTTCGGCTCCGATACCCCGATGGGGCGGCCGGGACAGCCGGACGAGGTTGCCCCCGTGTACGTCTATCTGGCCTCGGCAGATGCGCAGTATGTGACAGGACAGGTCATCCACATCAACGGTGGACGGTTTCGTACGACATGAGCCATGTTGACCGGGCTCTGGCGGGATTCACGATTGCAAAAAGAAATGCGCTTCGGTACGGTGCCCGCACAGAATGCTTCCCGCAGGCTCAACCTTTGCCGGTTATACCATCTTGGATCGCCTCAATCAGGGCGGGATGGCCGATATTTACGTTGCAACTGACCAAGCTGGTCGCAAGATCATCCTGCGCATTCTCTTGCCCGAACACCGTTATCATTGGCGCAGCAATCGACGATTTCGATGGGGCTGTGAAGTATTGGCCAAGCTCGAGCACCCGAACGTTGTTCGTCTGTACGGAGCAGGCTCCTTCCAGGGACGGCCATTTGCCATTCTGGAGTTCGTAGACGGGCCGAACTTGAAGGAAACAATCCTTCGGAGTGACCCCATTCTACATTCCCACCGGCTCAAGATGCTGACCGGCATGGCGGCGGGACTTTCGCACATCCACGAGCGCGGTTTTCTGCATCTGGATTTCAAACCCGAGAATGTACTGGTCAACCATGACCATGACCCGAAGATCATTGACCTGGACCTGTCCATCCCGCGACCCGACCATCCAAAGCGCTCCAGCGTCCTCTCTGGCACCTTGGCGTACCTGGCGCCCGAGCAGATCGCCAGCGAACCCGTGGACGAGCGAGCTGACATTTTTGCCTTTGGCGTAACCGCCTACGAGATGGTGACCGGGCGCAAACCGATTACTGGCAATACCCGTCACGAGATTCTACAGAAGTACGCCCATTTCAATCAGCACGTGAAGCCACCCCGAACCTACCTGCCGGACCTGCCGGTGTTCATCGAGACCGTGATCCTCAAATGCCTTGAAAAAGATGTCGCGCGTCGGTACCCTTCCCTCCAATTGGTGCTGCGCGATCTTCAGAAATGACGACCACCCACATTTGGCCATTTATCCTGCTTGTCCTCGTGGGCTGCGACCGCCCTTCGGACCCGCCGGTTTTGCCGGTAACGTCGGCCCCACTGGCGACTGCAACCCCTCAGCCTGTCGAAACGGCACAACCCCTGCCTGTCGAGCCCGCCGCCGCGTTGCGACAGGAAGCCGCTGACCTGAAGAGCCAAGGCAAACTGGTGGCCGCTCGCGATTTACTACAGCCGGTGGCCGATGGCACCAATGCGCCTGATTCCGTGCTGAGCTTGCTCAGCGAGATCAACACCCAGATCCTGCTCACGCCCGCCGCCGCTCCAGAGAAAGTAGACCATACCATCGTGCCCGGGGATTCACTCGGGAAGCTGGCCAAGCAATTTGGCACCACGGTTGAGCACATCAAACGCGCCAACAACCTGACTCGTGACATGATTCGTGCGGGCGACCGTCTGCGGATCTATCGCGGCCAATTTGCCCTGACGGTCAGCAAGACAGCCAATACCTTAACCCTTACCGACCATGGCCGGTTCCTGAAACGATACCGGGTCGGCACGGGACAGTTCAGCAAGACCCCGGTTGGCGCCTTCCGCCTCACAACGCGAATTGAGAACCCGGACTGGTATCGAGCCGACGGTGATGTGGTGCGATTCGGACACCCTGATAATATTCTGGGGACACATTGGCTGGGCATTGATGTTCCCGGCTTTGGAATCCATGGGACTTGGGCCACCAATTCCATTGGCACCCAATCGAGTGCGGGATGCGTCCGCCTCCTCAACAGCGACGTTGCCGAGTTATACCTTCTGCTGCCCATCGGCACGACGGTAACCATTCAAGATTGATATCATGAGAATTTTCACATTGGAGTTTGAGAAACCGATCGTTGAGTTGGAGCAAACGCTGGAGGCCTTGCGCCAGCAGTCCGAGGAGCAGAAGATTGATCTATCCGTCCAGATCAAGTCGATTGAGGAAAAACTGGAAACCACGAAGACGCAGATTTTCAGCAACCTGACTCCCTGGCAACGGATCCAACTGGCCCGTCACCCCAAGCGTCCATACACGCTCGATTATATCCAGAGAATCACCACCGATTTTGTTGAACTGCACGGTGACCGGTTGTTTGGTGACGATCGCTCCACCATTTGCGGGTTGGCGACGATTGACGATGTGCGTGTCATGATCATTGGGCAGCAAAAAGGGCGTGACACCAAGGAGAATCTGCTCCGCAATTTTGGCAGTCCCCACCCGGAAGCCTACCGGAAAGCACTGCGCTTGATGCGCTTGGCAGAGAAATTCGATTTGCCGGTGGTATGCTTTATTGACACTCCCGGCGCCTATCCCGGGGTCGGAGCGGAGGAACGCCACATTGCGGAGGCGATTGCCGTAAATTTGCGCGAGATGATGTTGCTCAAAGTACCGCTGATCGCCGTCATTCTCGGCGAGGGCGGTTCTGGCGGAGCATTGGGGATTGGGGTTTGCGATCACGTCATGATGCTGGAGAACTCCTATTATTCTGTGATTTCTCCAGAGGGTTGCGCTGCGATTCTGTGGAAGGATCGCGCTAACGCGGCCCAAGCGGCGGCAGCATTACGAATCTCCGCGCGCGATTTGCTGGAACTGGAGATCGTCGATGAAGTAATCCCGGAACCTCTCGGTGGTGCACACAAAGATCACGACGCGACTGCCGCCTCTCTGAAGAGGGCAATTCTAAGGAATCTGGATAAGTTGCTCGAACAGAAGACCGGCGATTTGTTGGAGCAGCGCTATAAGAAGTTCCGTCGAATGGGAGTATTTGCCACTGCCGCCGCGCCACGTAAGCGGCGGGCTGCAAAGTCGAACAAGTCCAAAGTGCCTGTTGCAGGCGCCAGCAGCGGGGGCGCATCTTGACACTGCCACCATAATGGGGGCGTGAACGGTATCCCATCCACGTATCACGAACACCCAACCGTGGGAGGACCATGAGCACACAACCCCATCCCGCTCGCTCGCTGCGGGAACTCGAAGACGAAGCGCTGGCCGAAGGCCGCGAATGGATTCGCCAGCGCCTCCAAGAGAAACTTCAACAGGAAGCCGACCGTTGCGGTCGGACTTTTCCCCCTCAGCCAACGGCGCCCCCATCACGCCCGCGTGCAGACGATGCACCTGCGCACCGTCGTCGGCATCGTTGAACTGACCGTCGCCTATGGCTTGGACCCGGCCATCCGGCGCTGGGGCTGTCCCATCCGCCAACACTGGGGACTGAGCGCCCACCAGCAACTCAGTCCCGCACTCCAAGATCGGCTCGCCTTCACCGTCACCGCCACGGGCAGTTATGAACAAGCGGCCGCGGTGGCGACCAAGTGGAACTGCCCAGCCGACGACGCCACCTTGCACGCGCTGGCCCAACGGCTCGGCGCGCGCGCCGAGGCGCAGACGCAGCAGCGGCTGGCCAGCGTGCCGCGCGCGGTCGCTCCCGCCCGCGCCCCCAGCGCCCTGACGGTGCTCCAACTGGATGGCTGGCAGGTGCGTCACCGCGGCCCCGGTTGGGGACGGCAGCGATCGCGCCAAGCCCGTGTCGAATGGCACGAATTGAAGACCGGCGTGGCCTATCGCCACGAGCAAGCCGGCCAGACTGCCGGTGGGCGTGGCCTGCTCAGTGAGAAGGTGCTGGTCAGTTGGCAGGGCGAGCCGCTGGAACTGGGCCGGCGGCTGCACTGGGAAGCGTTGCGGCACGGTCTGGCGCGCAGCCGGGACGTGTTGGTGCTGGCCGACGGCGCGCCGTGGATCTGGAATGTCGCCGCCGACCGCTGGCCAGGCGCGACGGAGTTGCTGGACTTCTATCACGCCAGCCAACACCTGTGGGAGATCGGTCGGGCGTTGGGCGGCGGCGACGAAACACGGGCGACTGCATGGGCCGAGCCACGGCGGCATCGGCTGCGCCATGGCAAGCCGCGCGCGCTGTTGCGGGAACTGGCGGGATTGCGCCCGCCCCGTGGTGCGGCGGGCGCGGTGGTGCGGCGCGAACAACGATACTTTGCCGGCCACGCCGCACGGCTGAACTACCGCGAACTGGCCGCGCGGGGTTGGCCGATTGGCAGTGGCGCGGTGGAGTCGGCGTGTCGGCAGCGGCAATGTCGGTTCAAGCGCCCCGGTCAGTTCTGGACGGCGCGTGGCCTGCGCCATCTCGGGGCTGTGGTCGAAGCCCGCGCGAACGGTCACTGGGATGAACTCTGGTACTCCACCTAACGGTGGTAGTATCCAGATGCGCCCCAGCAGCGGACCGGCCTGAGTTTGGGCTTCACAGCCGATGGCAAATGTGGTATCAAAACGGTCATTCATTGCGGCTGCACTTCAGCGCGCAGAACTCAGCCTAGGGGAACTTGTATGAAGAACGTAGTTTCTGTTGTCGTCCTTGCTTTTTCACTTGGGTGCACCACGGCGGTGGTCCGTCCTTACGTTGGCGAGCAACCGGCTTGGCCAACCGCTGGCGGAAGCGTCATTAACACCCGCTATAATCTCCCCATTTTCACCACCCTGCCCTCTGCCCCGTACACCGTCATTGCCGAGTTGCGAATTGAAAGCCCCTTCTATGCGACACCGGAACCCGGTCAGTTACCGGTTTTGGTGAAGAAAGCAAAGCAACTCGGAGCGGATGCCCTTGTCTTGGTGGAGCCACGTTCCTTTTTCAATGCAAGCACCGTCGTAGCCAAGACACCAGGAGCAAAACCCACGGGGCCGGCAACTGTCTCCAATTTCTTCAACCCCGAAGCCTTCAAAGGCAGCGTCTCGGTCGTCGCGATTCGTTGGACAGGTGCCCCACCCCAAGGATTGCCAAGCCGTTATGTTCGTCAGGATGCGCCGGTGGTAGTAAAGGCTGAAGTCGAGGAGAAGGAAATCGTGGAATCGACGAAGGTTGAAACCAAGACGAATTTTGGTCCTTTACGTCCTGCTAAAGAACAGCGGCGCGATGTCACCGGCGTTCCCGAAACTATCGCAACCAACCCGGTCGAGAACGACCCGCGCAAAGTGCCGGTCCAATAATCGCCGTCTGCGTGTCCGCTACGCTTGGACATCCAAGCTGATGTGCAGATCGCGCAGCTGTTTTGGTTCCACTTCGCTTGGTGAATCGGTCATCAGGTCAAACGCCTTGGCCGTCTTCGGAAACGCGATGACATCCCGGATGTTGCATGATCCACATAGGGTTGCCACCAAACGGTCGAATCCGAAGGCAATGCCACCGTGTGGTGGTGCTCCATACTGAAAGGCCTCGAGCATATAGCCAAACCGAGCCTTTGCGACTTCCACCGGGATCTTGAGCACCTGTTCGAACATCTTCTTCTGCAAGTCAGGACAGTGAATGCGAATCGAACCACCCGCCATCTCCTGCCCGTTAAGGACGAGGTCATACTGTGATCCACGAACCTTGAGCGGCTCGGTCTCAAGCAAGTGAACATCTTCCGGCACGGCAGCTGTGAACGGGTGTTGGCGGGCGTAGTATTTGCCCTCCTCGGGACGGTATTCAAGCAGTGGAAAATCAATCACCCAGAGGAAGTTCCACTTATCTTCCGGCAAGGTCAGTTTGCCAGTCTTCTCGAGGATTTCGGCCACAATCAAGCGCAAGCGTCCAAGCACTTCCCAAACGACTTCACGCTTGTCGGCGCCGAACAAAATTAAATCCCCCTCTTGCAGGTCGAGTTTGCACGTCAAGGCGGCTCTCTCCGCCTCGCTGAAAAATTTGACGATTGGCGACTTCCATTCACCGCCTTCGATTTTGATGAACGCCAAGCCCTTCGCGCCGAAGCTCTTCGCGGTTTCCGTCAACTGCTCAATCTGGCCCTGCGTGGCGCAGGCCAATCCCCTAGCATTGATTGCCTTCACCACCCCACCGTTGTCGATGGCCGAGCGGAAAACTTTGAAAGCGCTCGCCGCAAAGTCAGTGCTGACATCGACGAGTTCGATCCCAAACCGAGTGTCTGGTTTATCGCTCCCAAATCGTTCCATGGCCTCATTGTAGGCCATGCGCGGAAATGGCAGGGGCAAGACTTCGTTGCGGGTCGCCTTCCAAACGTGGGCCACCATGCCTTCCATCATCGCCAGGACGTCTTCGCGTTCAACGAATGACATCTCAACGTCAATCTGGGTGAATTCCGGCTGCCGATCAGCACGAAGGTCCTCGTCCCGAAAACATTTGGCGATCTGGAAATATCTCTCGACACCAGCCACCATCAGCATCTGCTTGAACTGCTGTGGGGATTGTGGCAACGCGTAGAACTTGCCGGGATTGACACGCGACGGCACCAAGTATTCGCGAGCGCCTTCCGGTGTGCTCTTGAACAGTATCGGCGTCTCCACCTCGAGGAAGCGATTGGCGTCAAAATAGTCGCGAACTGCCTTGGCCACTTTGTGGCGCAAGATAAGGTTGCGTGCCATCGCCGGCCGACGCAGATCAAGGTAGCGGTAACGGAGCCGTAAATCTTCACCCGCCAGGGTCGCTCCTGAGTCCTCGATCTGAAACGGAGGCGTTTCGGCGGCGTTGAGGATGACAAGGCTGTCCGCCAAGACTTCGATCTGCCCGGTAGGCAGCTTGACGTTCTCTGTCCCAGACGGCCGACTGCGCACGGAACCGGTGACGGCAACAACAAATTCACTGCGCAGCGTTTGGGCCAACTCCCAGGAGGACTTGTCGTGCTGCGGGTCGAAAACAACTTGCGTCAGCCCTTCGCGATCACGCAGGTCAATGAAGATGATGCCGCCATGGTCACGACGAACGTGCACCCAGCCTGCCAACGCGACCTGTTGACCGATCTGCTCCGCCCGCAATTCGCTGCAATGATGAGTCCGCTTCATTTTAATCTCTTTGCCAAATCTGTTGTATTCACTCGTTCCTCCGTGCCGGTGGTCAGGTTCTTGACCCTGACTTCACCAGCCCCCCACTCGGCTGCGCCGACAACGACTGCAAATCTCGCCCCCAAAGCCGACGCAGCCTGAAACTGCTTGCCGACTTTTATCTCGGTGAACGCATAATCCACGGCGAGCCCTGCCTCGCGCAACTGCTGAACAAGACCAAGTGCCGCGCCGCGCAGCACTTCATCAGCGATGACGACATATGCGTCCAGTTCCCCATCCAGATGTGGCAACTTGCCGCACTCCTTCAACAACTCGGCCATCGTCACGTCACCCAGTCCAAACCCCAAGGCGGGTAAATCCACCCCGCTGACCTGTTTCAACAGGTTGTCGTATCGACCGCCACCGGCAATCGCACGGAGCACCCCTTTGCGATCGTGAATCTCCCAGACGATGCCGGTATAGTACGCAAGACCGCGCACAATCTTGAAATCCACTTCGCAGAATGCCGCCAGCGGGCCAAGCCGGTCGAAGACTTTTCGGAGATCGTCTTTCGGCTCCTTTTCATTGGCGAAGGCAAGGATTTGGTCGGCGACGCTGCCAAGCTTTTCGCGGGTCTTCTCGATCGGCTCCCGCTCCATTTTGTCGATGGCTTGAAACGCGGCGTACTGCTTGTCATCGGCGATACCGGCTTGGGCAAATTGCCGCTGCCATGCGCGACGGTCGGAAATGCGAACCACAAAGTCATGCTCACTCAGACCAAAGCTGCGCAAGCTGTCAATCGCCAATGCGATCAGCTCAGCATCTGCCGCCACATCTGCTTCGCCGATGATATCAGCGTTGAACTGGAAGTGTTCGCGCAATCGGCCGCGTTGCTGCTTCTCGTAGCGAAACACCTGTGGAATCGCGAACCACTTCAGGGGCTTCTTGTAGTCGCGGTGTCGCCCTCCCACCATTCGCGCAAGCGTCGGCGTCATCTCGGGACGGAGCGAGACAGCGCGTTCTCCCTTGTCCACGAAGTTAAAGAGCTGACCAACGATTTCCTCGCCAGATTTCTGCGTGTACAACTCAAGAGGCTCCAAAGGCGGGCCATCGTATTCGCGAAAACCGTACCGGCGAGCGGTTTCGCGCCAGTGCTCGAAAATGTAGCGACGCAACGCGAATGACTCGGGATAGAAATCACGAAAACCAGGTAGCGAGTTCATGGAAGAGGCCTGACAGATACGCGGGGCAGGTCCTACCGGTTCCAATCGACACCGGTGAGGTTTGCTTGCTAGCCAACGGATGGCTTGGGCACATCGAGTTTCTGGGTCAGCTTGAGCACTTCCTCGCGCATTTCCTTGCCGGGTTTGAATTTCACCACGGCCCGGGTGGGAATTGTCACATCCTTGTCGGGGTCGTTGGGGTTGCGACCGATCCGCGGGCGCCGCAGCTTCACTTCAAAAACTCCGAAATTGCGCAATTCGACCGTCTTCCCGGCAATCATTGCTTCTGTGATGTAGTCGAGGGTTTTTTGCACGACGGTCAAAACATCCTGTTGAATCAGACCGGTGTCATTGCTGATACGAATAACGAGATCACGTTTTGTCATTTTGTTTTCTCCACGTTTTCGAAAAGAAACGTCAACTTTGGCACCCACTCATCGGTGAGCTTGTACACTCCATAGGCGGCGGCTGTGATGAGCAGCGTGGCGGTCAGCGGATGGCCAAACACCCGTCGAAACCCGATGGCAAAGGAGTTCATCGCTGCCATCTGCGCCTGCCTTCCTCGCAGCCTGCCCAATAGTGCTTGCCATCCCATGAAGGTGTGGTGCCAGTCAGTGGCAATCCTGCCAGCGGTGCCCTCGGGCAAATCCCGAATGGCCTGCAAGCTTGTCACCACGTTCACCAGTCGCAGGGGACGCTCATCACGATCTGTCCCGACCGCCAGAAGCGTCATCAATGTTTCGAATTCACGAACGATCTGGCTCTTCAACTCCAAGAAGGCCGATTCATCCTCGGGCGCGATGTTCTGCTGCTGGAAACCACGATCCAAGTACTGGCTGAACTGCTTCCAGTTGTCGATCAACGCCTCCAAGCGATGAATGTGGTTTTCAAGGTTGCGATCGCGCATGGGTTTTGGCCGTCAGTGCGCGCCACAATAGTGAGCACCCCGCACCTCGTCAAGGTAAATGGCTTGCATACCAAGGACTTCAGTTGGTGATGACACCTGTTAGAATTCCATTCTCTGCAATCGCTCGACGAACCAGTGCGATGTCAGAATCCCCAAAAGGGATGACACGAACGCGCGGGCCGCGTGGTATCCAAGTCGCAGTGGATGCTGGTCCAAAAAGGGCGATTGTGCGGGTATCAACCGCCGCGGCCAGATGCGTGATCCCTGAATCGTTCCCAAGGAACAGACTACAGCGCTCCAGAACTGCGGCCAGTTCGACCAACGTGAGGCCTGCTGCCAATCTCACACGCCGTGGGGCCAATGCCGTCAGCAGGCTTTCCACCACCCGTTCATCGGCCTCTCCCTTGACCACGAGCAGTTGCACCGCCAGCTCATCAATCAGCCAACGACAAATGGAGGCGTACTTCTCGACGGGCCAGTTCTTGCGCTCGCTCCCACTACCCGGGTGGATCGCAACTACCAGCTGAGGTTCCATTGTGTCCATGAACGCGGAAGCATAAGCCTTGTCCGTGGCCGATGGGTACACGCGCGGTCGCGCGTGTTCGACGTAGATCGCCAGCGACTGCAACGGCAGGCAATAATGATCTGCCGCGTGGAGGTTGGTTGGGCGGGGCGAGCCCGTCAACAACTGGCGGACTCCGCAACGGCGGACATTCCCCCCGAAGATGTCATCCGGATCATACAAATGGGATACAACAAGCGAAAAACTGCTGAAATACTGGATCAACTCAGCATCCAGATTTCCCTGCGGCACAAAGAAACTCGCGAGTGCGCGTGCTTCAATTGAACGGATCCCATCAGCATAATGACGCTGGTGCGCCAACTCGATGATGTGCGGATAACCAAGAATCTCAATCCGTGCGGCCGGCCAGCGCTCACGCAACGCCCCAATCGAAGGCAAGGTCATGATGAAATCGCCAATGGCTCCGCCCCGCAGGACGAGGATCCGTGCCGGCTTTGTCTGGCTCATGGAGCGAGCTTGCCGGCGGCAATGAGCCCGAGCAGAAGACCGCCCAGAGCGAACCGGTATACGATGAAAAGCCACATGGTATGTCGACGCAGATAACCCAGCAGAAAGGCGATGGAAGCATAGCCAACCAAGCAGGAAACAACCGTCGCCACAACCACGTTGACAATGTCGTCGCCGGAGTCCATGCGGACGTGGCGAATCTCGTGAATCCCGGCAGCCAAGATGGCTGGCAACGAGAGAAGGAAGGAGAACCGTGCCGCCGATTCCCGATTGAATCCACGAAAAAGACCACCGGCGATGGTGCAGCCAGACCGGGATGAGCCGGGAATCAGCGCAACGGCTTGTGCGAAACCTACGGTTATGGCATCGAGCCACCCCACTTGCTCGATCGTTCGTAGAGATTTCCGACGGCGCTCGATCCACTCCGCCAAGGCCAGAACAGCGCCCAGTGTAATCAAGGCAAAAGCCATCACCTGCAGTGACCCGTTCATCCACTGGATGTGCTGCTTGAAAAAGAGCGCAAGCACAACAACCGGCACAGTTCCAACCGCAATCATCCATCCCAACCGGCTCTCACCCCGCAATGTGCTCCGCGTGATCGTGACAATGTCCTTCCGAAAATACAAGATGACAGCCACCATGGTCCCGAGCTGAATGACAGCCTTGAAGGCAAGATCAGGATTGGGCCATCCAAGCAGTTGAGGGACAATTGCCAAATGAGCAGTACTGCTGATCGGCAGGTATTCCGTCAAGCCTTGCACGACTCCGAGTACGATGGCCTGCCAGAGCGTCATTCAGGATTGGCTTGAGTGATCGCGTCGAGCCGCTTCTTGGCATCAGCGGCAAAGGTGACAGAGGGCGAGTCCGCCAGGAGATCCCGATAGCAGTCGCGGGCCCGTCGCCAGTTGCCCAAGTCCTCGAAGACCTTGCCGGCCTTGTACAGTGCTTCCAGCGTCTGGCCCGGATCAACGTCATACAGGGCAACGACCTTGAGGTAAGATTCCAAGGCTGGCTCCTTCTTGCCTTCCGCCAGTTGGCAATCGCCGACCAACACCAGTCCTTCACTGAGCAACGTCTCCTCCTGCACGCTGAGGTAGTTGCGTTTGAGCAATGCTTCTATTGCAGGGCTGGCTTTGGCAACGGCTTCCGCAAACTTCTTCTGACCAGCCTCGATATGGGCGAACTTGATGTCCATCAACGCAATTGCCTCGGGAGACTTGACGTAGAAACCTTGGTATTCCGTATAGATGCGTTTCGCATTTTCGTAATCCTTCAATTCCACGTAGGCATCAGCCAAGCGCAGCATGGCATCCGCAATCCAAGGCGAGCGGAGTCCGCCAAGGCGCTCGGCAATCGGGCGGAATTTGGCAGCCGCCCCGGCGAAGTCATGATTGCGAATCGCCGTCACACCCTCCTTGTACTCAGCGGGCGCCGGGATTTCATCACGGACAACATCCCTAAGCGGGATCGTGAGTTCAGCATCACCAGTCTTGATGACGACGTTTTCTTTCACAACGCGCAAGACGCGCCCCTCGAATCGGGCGGAGCGTGTGTGGATCACATCCGCCTGCACCAGTGGGACCGCGGACAGGGCGAAACCCAGGAACAGCAAAACAGATCGTTTCATGGCGCCAACTAGGTAAGCCGGTCGAGCGTTTTTTGCAAGAGTTCTGTCGGGGTGGCGTTGTTGGCCTTGGTCCGGGCGGCGTTGATTAACCCCGCTTCCAACGCGTTCTTGGAGGGCCGATCCACCTGATAGAAGACCCCGAAGTAGCCGGGGAACGCTGCCATGGCCAGCTTATAGGCACTGAGTTCATCCGTTACATTATGATCGGCTGGCACTTGGTTGAACAACCCACCCTTGCGCGGCACTGCCGAATCAAACGCACCCGCGTAGAACTCGGTACATTCGCTCAAGCACTCAATCACAGAAAAGCCCTCGTGGTTCATCGCCTTCTCCATCATTTCGGCGACGTGGTTGGGCAGTTGGGAGTGGGTACGAGCTATGAAGGTGGCACCGGCGGCAATCAATTTCTTCATGGGATTGATCGGTTGATCAATCGCTCCGGTCGGGTCGGTCTTGGATTTGAAGCCCAGCGGCGATGTCGGCGAGGTCTGTTTCTTGGTCAAACCATAAACGTTGTTGTCCATGATCACGCAAGTCATGTGGATATTCTTGCGGGCGGCGTGATCGAGATGGTTGCCGCCAATGGAAAAGGCGTCACCATCGCCGCTGAACACAAACACGTGCAGGTCCGGGCGCGTCAGAGACACACCCGTGGCAAAAGCGAGGGCTCGTCCGTGCAGGAAGTGAACGCCGTGGGCATTAACGAAGTACGGAAACCGAGAGGAACAACCAATGCCGGCCACGCTGACGATGCGTTCATGTGGTATCTGGCGTTTTTCCATCAGCTTGAAATAGATGGAGAGCACGCTGAAGTCTCCACAACCAGGGCACCAAGTCGGCAAGTCGGCGACAAGTTCCTTCTTGGTGTAAGGCGCGCGCGCCGGGGCGGTTGGGTCGGTGACGGGCTTGAGATCGGTAAGCGTGGGTGTCATGGGCTTATTCCGCAACAATGATGTTGGGTTGTTGTAGTTTCTGGTGCATCACATCGAGGATTTCGCGAACCTTGAACGGCAGACCATCTGTTTTGTTGATGCCGCGGATGCGCGGATCGCAGTAACTGGCCCGCAGGATACCGGCCAACTGGCCGTACCCATAAAGGCCTTCATCGTTGAGTTCGACGACAAAGATATGCTTGAAGGAATCCATGATCTCTTTGATGCCGGGCTGCATCGGTGAGAGATAGCGCAGGTGAACGGCACTGACTTTTTCCCCTGCTGCTTGCGCGCGATCAACTGCTTCCTGCACGGGTCCACGAGTTGACCCCCAGCCAATCAGCAACACGTCCCCCGCGGGTGGCCCATGCAATTCAGGTTTGGCGAGTTTCCCCTCCAGCAGCTTCAACTTGCGACGACGCTTGGCTACCATCAAAGAGTGATTGGACGGTCGATTGGCTGGATGCCCATATTCGTCGTGTTCCAAGCCGGTGACAATTGGGTATTTTCCATCGATCATGGGCGTCCCCGGTGGTGCATGACGCGCCACACCGTCGGGCGTGTTCTCGTATGGCTTGAATCCCGGGCCGCGTGGTTCAAAACGGGGAGTGATGTCCTGCATCGCGTCCGCCATTACCGGCATTTCCCATGCCTCCACCCGTGTGGCCAACGCCTGGTCACTCAGCACAATGACGGGACAACTGTATTCGCGAGCGAGTTTGACCGCCTCGATTGTCGTGTAGAAACAATCCTCCACCGAGCAGGGGGCAATCACAATGCGAGGAGCATCGCCGTGGCTGCCGTAGCGCGCGATGTTGAGATCGCTCTGTTCAACGTTGGTCGGCAAGCCGGTGGCCGGTCCGCCACGTTGAACGTCAATGATCACAAGTGGAATCTCCGCCATCACCGCCCAGCCAATCGCCTCTGACTTGAGGGATACACCAGGCCCCGACGTCCCGGTGAGAGCGGTATGACCGGCATAGGAGGCGCCGCATGCCATGGCGACAGCGGCGATCTCATCCTCAGCCTGCACAAATATGCCGCCGTACTTCGGCAGTTCCGCCCGGAGAATCTCCATGATGCTGGACCACGGCGTGATGGGATAGGCCGCCCCGAAGCGAACACCACCGGCCAGTGCACCATAGGCAATGGCCTGATTGCCGTCGGTGACGATCTTCTTGAGACCGCCGGCGCCTGTGGTGCGCTCGAAGGAATAGGTATGGACCCACCGCTGGATGTTGTAGGCGTAGCCCGCGTTGAAGGCCAACAACACATTGCGGATGACGTCCTCACCTTTGCCGCCATAATATCCGCGCAACATGCCTTCAAGCTTGGGCACATCCAGGTCAAACATTCGCGCCAGGACGCCGAGAACGAACATGTTCTTGCCCTTGTCGCGCGCCGTGCCACCAATGGCTTCAATGGTGCTGCTGGTGATGGAGATGCCAACCGCCAGAAAACGTTTGTCATCCGGATTCGGCTTCACTTGGTCACTGTCATACAAAAGGATGCCGCCTTCCCGCAGGGTGCCAAGATGTTCCCGGTAGGAATGCTGATAGAAGGCGACGAGGACATCGGCCTCATCACCCGCACTCAACACTTCGCCCGTGCCCAAGCGCACTTGATAAATGCTCGGCCCACCAGAGATCGTGGCGGGGATTGTCATGTACGTCATGACGTCCTTGTCTGTGCGGCCGGCCAAGCGTGCCAAGAAGCCGCCGATGGCCTGAATGCCATCTTGAGAATTGCCGGCCAGACGAATAACAGCGTCACGAATGGTTTTGTTGGCAGCTTCACCGCCACTCGGGACCACGACAGATTGCTGCAACTGACCATCACTCATAAGTATGCCCTGAAAAGATTTGCCCGGGACCACCGCCCGATTGTTCTGCGACGCGCCAACTTAGCAGACAAGTCACCTCTGTCAACGCAACAGGAACCTGCCCCCAGGGCGAACGCATCACTGGGGTGCGGGGGGGTGTTTCTGTAAGTAGGCCGGGCGGACCGGTTTACGACGAAAACTTTTGGCTTCCGGAAAGCGCGCCGATTTGCTTGAACATTGGGATGCCAAACAATTTTTCTGTTCACAGCCTGCAACAAGTCTTCGGCGCGGTCACTGACCCGCGTCGCAATCACACCAAGGAGCATGCACTGCTCGATATTCTCCTGATCGCCGTCTGCGCGCCAAACTCGACTGGCTGCGCACTTTCCTGACGCTGGCCAACGGCATCCCCTCGCACGACACCTTTCGCCGCGTCTTCAGCCTGCTGGACCCGCAAGAGTTTGCCACCGCCTTCCTGAACTGGACCCAGAGCCTGCGCACCGCCGTCGGCGCCGAAGTCGTGGCCTTGGACGGCAAAACTGTGCGCCGCAGTTTCGACCGGGCCAAGCAGCGGGGACCGATTCATCTGGTCAGCGCCTGGGCCAGCGCCAATCGCTTGGTGCTGGGCCAACTCAAGACCGCCGACAAAAGCAACGATACTTGCCACGTTTCACGTGGTCACTGCCGTTCCTGAACTGTTGCGCGCCTTGGAACTGGCCGGTTGCATCGTCACAGCCGACGCGTTGAACTGCCAAAAGAACATCGCCAAGGAGATCAGTGAAGCCGATGCCGACTACGTGTTGACACTGAAGGCCAATCACGGCACCGCCTACGAGGAAGTGTGCCGCTTTCTGACCGATGCCCGCCAGCGCGACTTTGCCGGTGTGGCCCACGACTTCGTCGAGACAACCGACAAGGAACATGG
>JBFZFE010000444.1:0-8164 GCA_041306525.1 Verrucomicrobiota bacterium
GAGCTTGCCGCCCCAGCCGCCCACCCGAATCAGCCCCGCCAAGACCAAGGAAGAACAGCCGATGTAGTGGCGACCTTTGCCCCCGACCCCCCCAAAACCCCAGCAAACCCGCCATACCACCCCCCCTTCTCAAGCCCCAGTAGCGGAAGTCGAGCTAGCTCACCGCCCCATGAATCAAGACATCACTGTCGCTTGTTACCATTTCCCAATTACCACACCACCGATGCGCGCAATGCCAAGGTTCACGGGCCCGGTTGGAGTGAATGGGAACTGGTCCGGCAGGCTCATCCCCGTTACCCCGGTCATCGGCAACCGCGCGTGCCGCTCTGGGGTTACGAGGACGAGTCCGACCCGCAGGTGATGGCCCGCAAGATCGATGCGGCGGCCGACCACGGCTTGGACGCGTTCATCTTCGATTGGTATTGGTTCGACGACGGTCCGTTCCTTGAACGCGGGCTTGAAGAAGGTTTTCTCAAAGCTGCCAACAACAGTCGCCTGAAGTTCTGCTGCATGTGGGCCAATCACGATTGGAAGAACATTCACCCCGCCAAGGCCCGCAAATCCTCACGCTCAATGCCGGGAACGAGTGGACGGAAGGCACCTACCTCGAACCCGATACCGATTACGGCTACGCCTACCTCCAAGCAATCCGGTCTGTCTTTCGGCAATGAGCAGCGGCGCGCTCAGGATTACACGACAATTTTTATCCGATTACTTGCTTTCCAAAAAATAAGGGGTAATCTGCGCATCAGTTTCTGACGACTGTCTCGGGTCGCTCATGAAACGCACCGGCTGGGTAGAGCTCCTCCCGCTCTACCCAGCCTTCTTTTTTACGGATTGCGTCGCTTGATATCGAGCGACAGCGTCCAATCCAGCAAACGAGGGAACCAGCGCTTCAAGAACACGCCGAGCTTGCCCGGTAAGGTCAACGCCACTTCCCGCTGCCGTCGTCGGCAAGCCTTCAAGATTGCGGTGGCCACCGTGCGCGGATGAACGCCACGCAGAGGCGTCACCCGGACCGGCCCGCCGTAGCGCATCTGGTTTTCGAAGAATGCCGTGTCGGTGTAACCCGGCATGATCAGGATGACGTCGATGCCCGCGCCGCGCAGTTCGATTCGCAACGAGTCGCTCAGTGCCCGCAAGGCGAACTTCGAGGCGCTGTAGATCGAGTTCCGCGGCGTCGCGAGCACGCTCAGG
This sequence comes from Verrucomicrobiota bacterium, assembly GCA_041306525.1. Taxonomy (GTDB): domain Bacteria; phylum Verrucomicrobiota; class Verrucomicrobiia; order Palsa-1439; family Palsa-1439; genus JBFZFE01. The sequence continues at coordinate 1,198 of JBFZFE010000444.1, forward strand.
ATGCTGCCCACGTTCACTATCTGGCCGCGCCCTTGCCGGCGCATGTGCGGCAAAGCTGTCTGGATGCAGCGCAACGCACCGAAGAAGTTCACATCCATCAGCCGCTCCGCGTCGGCGAAAACGGTATCCTCGACGGCGGCGCGCATGCCGACCCCGGCATTGTTGACGAGAATATCCACGCGGCCAAACCGCTCGAGGGCGGTGTCAACGAGCCGTTGCACATCCTCCTCACGGCTGACATCGGCGGCCACCGGCAGGATGCCGTTGCCCAGCGACTCCAGTGCGCTGGCATTGCGCGCGGCGGCGATCACGCGCGCTCCTGCTGCCGCAAAGGCCAGCGCCGTTTCACGACCGATGCCGGTCGAGGCACCGGTGACGATGACAACTTGGTTGGTGAACGGTGTTTTCACGCAGCGATGATATATTCCGTCACCATGAAACTCGAATGCAATATTGACCAGCGCGGCCGCCGGGCGCGTTTGATCAGCGGAGTGGTGACCGACATGGCCGGGGTGGCGCTGGTGGTGGCGGGCCTTTTGGCCGATCACACGGGCCTGATCGTGGCCGGTATCGTCGCGTGTGTGGCGGGGGCGTTCATGATCTTCGAAGGCCTGCGCGGCTGGTGCGTCATGCGCGCACTTGGCTTCAAGACGCCGATGTGACGCGGGGACGAAAGTACTCAATGGTCTGACGCAAGCCCGTTTCGAGATCCACCTTTGGTTCCCAGCCCAAGGCTTGCCGGGCGCGGGTGATGTCCGGGCGGCGCTGCTTGGGGTCATCTACCGGCAACGGCTTGTGAATGATCGGCAGGCGGGTACCCAGGAGCTTCTGGATGGTTTCGGCCAGTTCCAGCATGGTGAATTCGGTGGGGTTGCCGATGTTGACGGGCTCGTGTTGATCGGATTGGGAGAGCCGGTAAATGCCTTCGATGAGATCGCTGGCGTAGCAGAAGCTGCGCGTCTGTTTGCCTTCGCCAAACACGGTGAGCGGTTGTCCTTGGAGGGCTTGGCCGATGAAGGCCGGCACCACGCGGCCGTCGCGCAGCCGCATCCGGGGGCCGTACGTGTTGAAGATGCGCACAATCTTGGTGTTGACGCCGTGATGGCGGTGATAGGCCATCGTCATTGCCTCCGCGAAGCGCTTGGCTTCGTCGTAAACCCCGCGCGGTCCGATGGGGTTGACGTTGCCCCAGTAATCTTCGCGTTGCGGGTGTTGATGGGGATCGCCATAGACCTCGGAGGTTGAGGCAAGCAGAAAGGTGGCGCCCTTTTCCTTGGCCAGCCCGAGAGCGTTATGGGTGCCGAGGGAGCCCACTTTCAACGTCTGGATGGGAAGTTCGAGATAGTCGATAGGGCTGGCGGGTGAGGCAAAATGGAAAACGAAATTTACCGGTTCAGCCAGGTAGATGAACTCGGTGACGTTGTGGCGAATGAACCGGAAGTGCGGATTGCCGGCCAGGTGGGCAATGTTTTCGATATTGCCGGTCACGAGGTTGTCGAGCGCGATGACGCGGTGACCAGCGGCGAGCAGCCGGTCACTTAAATGCGAGCCGAGGAATCCCGCGCCGCCGGTGACGACGGACACAGGTTGCGTGGGGGCAAGGGGCGTAGTCATAGTGCCTTAATGTGCACCCGAACCGCCGAAGACGGTAGGGATGGTGCGGGCCAATATTTTCAAGTCCAGCCAAAGCGACCAGTTGTCGATGTACTCAAGGTCCAGCTTCATCCATTGATCGAAGCCGATGTTGCTGCGGCCGCTGATCTGCCAGAGACAGGTGAGACCGGGTTTCATCGAGAGGCGGCGTCGATGCCAGGGATCGTATTTCTCAACTTCGCTGGGAATGGGGGGACGCGGGCCGACGAGGCTCATTTCCCCCTTGAACACGTTCCAGAGCTGGGGGAGTTCATCAATGCTGGTGCGGCGCAGCCAATAGCCGATGCGGGTGACGCGCGGGTCGCTTTTCATCTTGAAGACCGGCCCGGTCGCTTCATTGAAGACCTCCAACTCGGTGCGCAACATCTCGGCGTTGGTCACCATTGAGCGGAACTTGTACATCGTGAACTGACGGCCATGCAGGCCGCTGCGGCGTTGACGGAAAAACACCGGCCCGGGCGAGGTCAGCTTGATGGCGATGGCAACCGGCAAGATCATCAACGGTCCCAACACCAACAGCCCCACCCCGGCGCCAACGATGTCGATCACGCGTTTGGTCAACAACCGCCACGAGAGCTCAGGCGTGGTCCGGAACACGAGGATCGGCTTGCCGTGAAAATCATCGATGGTGGGACGTGCGATGGCTGTCTTCACGAAATCGGCCACCAGCCAGGTTTCGACGCCCTCGACTTCGCAGGCGAGAATGGCTTTCTCGATTTCGCTGAAGGAAGTCTGGGTGACGTTGAAGATCACGCAGGCCACCGGTTCGCGGTGCAGCAGTTGTGGCAGTTCGGCCAGTGTTTCGGCCGACGGGTTGAGCATGGCGACAATGTGCAGCCGCCATTCGGGGTTCAACTCCAGCATGCGCGCAAACTCCGCGTTCTTTTCCGGAGAACCAACGAGCACAACCGAGCGGGTGTTGACCCCGCGGCGGGCCTGCTGTCGCAGGAAATACTCGATGATGATGTCCTTCAGGTACAACCCCAGCACGCTGAGAATGGCGAAAAGCACCACCACGCCGCGGCTCACGGCGGACAGCCGCAGGAAATACATCGTCGCAGTGATGCCGAGCGAACAGATGGCCGCGCTCTTGGTGAGGATCCAGAGGGTCTGGCCCCGCCGGTGGTGCAACGGGCGCGTGTAGTAGCCGTTGATGTCGAGCAGGAATGGATAGAGGGGCAGCACGACCAGAAACAGCCATTGGTAATAGCGAAATGGCGAGATGCTCGGGATGTGCAGCGGGTACTGATAGGCCAGCCATTCACGGGCGTAATGCGCGAACCAGAAAATCAAGGCAATCAGCACCGCATCGCCAAGCTGGTTCAACTGGATCGAGAGTTCGCGCCTACGGTTGGCCATGGGCAATTCTCGTTTTCACGGCGCCTTCAACGTCGGGTACAGCTCTTCGACGAACTTGCTGACTGCTTCCATGGCGACCCGGCTGGCCTCCGGGTTCAACGGCTGATCCGTCTCCACCCCGACCGGCACGTGGATCAGGACGTAGGCCCAGCGATGATTGCGGTTGTGGAACACGCGATCACGCGCCGTCCACAGGATGCGTTGCCAGTGATGCGGCGTGGTCGTGTCTTTGCCGATGAACCAATACACGAAAATCGAGCGCAGCAACGGCGCCCGCTTGTTGGGCGATGGCAACAGCCGCTTGGTGTCCAGTCGCATCACCTTGAGAGTGCCGTCCGGTGCAGCGGGAGATTGGATGACGGCAGTTCGCGAATTCTCGATGTCCCAGCCCTGCCCCGGCAAACAGACCTCGGGACGGTGAATACTGGTGACATCCCGGCCTGCCAGAACAATCGAGCAGGCGATCTCCAGGCCGTTCAGCCGGTACACGCGGCGGCCGCCTTCGGTATCGGCGGGCAACAGCTTCTGCTCCTCGGGCGTCAACCCCTGCAGTTCGCCTCCCTGCCAGTTGCCAAGTTTCTCCGGCAGGAACGGCCGCCCGTTGACCATGGCGATGCCAGGTTCGAGCGCCTGGTTCACATCGGAGGTCAACGCGGTGATGATGACCGTGGCCGCCAAGATGCCGACCACAATGATCAATTGACGCAGGCTGGGCCCTGTTGGTCGTCGCGCGGCGGGCGCGGCGGCGGCGGGCGTCGTTGCCGGGACAGGTGTAGGGGTCGAAAGGTTCTCACTCATGTTTTGGCTCCCCGGCAGGCGTCGGTTTGGTCCAGTTGCTCCAGATGCGCCGGTAATTCAGGCTCAAGCACCACCCGATCAAGACCATGGTGCCCAGCGCCACGGCAAACACAATGAAACCGGCCACGCTGTCGTGGATTTTCATGGCCGTTTCGGTGCCGTAGTTCTGTGCGATCAAGGCAATCCCCACCACGCGCACAAAGTTGCCCAATACCGCCAGTGGCAGCGCACTCAGGAAGAGCACCCAGCGCTTCCATTGCGACTGCTGTGTGACATACGCGTAGGCAGCTGTCACCGTCGTCAACGCCATCAGCGACTGGATCCCGCTGCATGGATTGGCCACATCGAACCGAAAGACGCTGGAGTGGATCCCTGTGCCGACTTTCATCGCCTCGATGCCGAGGCCATTCAGGATGACCGTGGACACGTACGCCACGATGTGGCGCAACGGCACCGCCACCCGCTCCTCAAGGAAGTTCAGTGGAATCATCAAGAACAAGAACGAGATCGGGAAAAACAGCGACCGCAGCAGTTCCCGCCCCGCCAGCGCCAACACCAAGCCGTACAGCATCAGCACGAACGAAATCACCACCGCCCGCTCCTGCTCGGCTTTGACACCGGCGTAATACAGGAAGCTGGCGAACAACAGAATCCCCAGCCCCCAACGGGAGCCTTGCCAGCGAGCGCGCCCCACTTCCTCGCGTTTCCAGACCGCCAGCCCGACGGCAATCAGCGGAATCAGCGGGCCATGGGAATAATGCGAAATGCGTTTCCAGTGCCCATACAACCACTCGTAGGCGGTCATCTCGTACGAGTTCACCTTCTGGACCATGTAGGCATAGAACACCAACCCAAGGACCAGCAATCCCAGGCCGACCCGCACCCAGTCTTCGGTGGTCAACCTGAATTGGCTCAATGATGTGGCAGCGGTCTTCATGCGCGATAGATCCAATACGCCTTCGCGCATCCCCAGAACCGCTCCGTTTCGATCACGGATGCCGGGAACAGACGTTGCGCCTGCTGGCGCGACGGCAGGTGAATTTCTTCGTCAAACCCAAACAGAAAATGCGTCACCCGCACCTGCCACCGCACGGGCAGATACGAGAGAAACGGCAGGAAAAAGTGCGCTTCAATCGGAAACCAGCGTGATGGCACCTGGGCAAAGTGACGGGTGCCGACCCGCTGCACCTCACCGGCCATCTTCTGCTGTTCCGCCGGCCCGCCCACGTGTTCGAGAACCGAGTTGGAGAACACGATGCCGAATGCCTGATCCCGGAACGGCAGAAACCGCGCATCGCCAATCACCCGCCAGTGATACAGGTCACCGGGCATGTGGGGGTGCCGGTCCAAGGCCACCATCCGCATTGACTGCGTCGTCGCCGGGCCGGCAGCGCGCCAGAAGTCGCCGCCGCCCGCGCCAATGTCCAAAACCAACTCGCCCGGCTGCGGCTTCATCACCTGTTGAAAGCGCCGCAACCGCTGTTCCTTGACGCCGCGCGACAGCCGGTAAAACACCCAGCGTTCCAGCCGCTCCACCCCCCCGCGCAACCGCTTTCGCAACCCCGTTGCCACGGCATGGCACTCCCTCTCCCGTGGTGGGGAGGCAGGCTGGAATTCAATGGTGGCGGACTTGGCAGCCATGCAAAAATGTCGCAAACCAGCGCCAGTCTAGAGAAGCACCCCGGCAAAGTCAAACCACCCAGCCCGCCGCTCAGCGTTGTACCCGGAAAACCCCGAAACGCTCGGTGGCGAACTCCTGCTGGAACTGTTGCGCCGCCGCTGGATTCTCATCAAACAGGCGCGCCGGTGCGCTGGCCGGCAGCTCCGCCAGTTTGTCGGCCTTGTAACGCCATGAATTCGGGCCCGTCACCAGGCAGCCACGGTCGTACACAAAGTAATCCGCCCCGTACCGGTCCGCGAACGCCCGCAGCTCGGCTTCGCTGCCGTACAACGCCGACAGGAAATGCCGGTAACGTTCGCGGATGGCCAGGTTCTCAAACTTCGAGTGCAACACCATCTTGCGCCCGGTATGGGCCCAGATGACCGGTGACTCCGAGATGCTGGCCAGGACGACCGCCTCGGGCGGCGTGTTTTCGCGGATCCATTTCACCATCGCCCGGTAGCTTGCCGGCCGAACAGGCGCGCGGTCCAGTGGCCGGTAATCCAACAGCGCCAGCTGCCAGATCGTCGCCGCCGCGGTCAACAGCTTCCAGCCGGTCGCTTGCGCGGCCAAGCCCGCCGCCAGCACGGCTGTTACCGGCGCTAGAAACGTGAAATACCGGATCACCATCCACGCCAGCGGCAGCAACAGGACGGCGAACACCACGAAGATGCGCGTCTCCACACGCCACTGCCGCGACTTCTCGACGCGCCACACGGCCAGGAACGCCAGCGGCAAGCTCCAGCCGAGCACCCGCCAGAAATCACGGGCTCCCGCGTTCTCAAAGGCGCCTTCCCACAGGCAACGCGCTTCCCACGTCAACCGGGCAGGTTCATCGGGCTTCACCCCCAGGAAACGCAGTTTGGCGAAGAACAACTGATAAACATGCGCATATTCCCCATACGACTGCCGCAACCAGAAACTCACCACCAGCAACCCGGTCAGCCACCCCGCGAAGACCAGCGTCGCCCGTTTGCGGCCGCCGTTGATCCAGACCGCCAGCGTCAACGCGTACAGCACGCACATCGCCGGGGAGATCCAGAACTGTTTTGCCCACAACACCGGCACCAACAGGCTGCCGGCCGCCAGCGTCGCCACAAACCACGGTCGCCGCGGCGTCTCGCCCTTCCCCAGATAAACCAGCACCGCCGCCACCACCCCGACCGCCAGCACGAACTGCGTCAGATGCCAGCTCGCCAGCGCCGCCAACCACAACAGCGCCGCCCCAATCTCGGGCCACCGGCCGCGCGACTGCCACATCACCACCGTCGCCCAGAGCGCGAACAGGATCAGCGGCAACGCGAAGTCCTCCTTCAAAAACAGGTTCTTCACCGTCCGCCCGTAACTCGGGTACAACGCCGCGTAGAGGAACGCCGCCATCAACCCGGCAAAATCGTTTTGCCACAACGCCCGCGCCAGCAGGAACACGCCAAACAGCGCCAGGCTGCTGACCACGCAGCTGTACCAGACGATCCAGACATGGAAAGGGATGCCGGG
>JBFZFE010000445.1:0-4560 GCA_041306525.1 Verrucomicrobiota bacterium
CGCAGGGATTGCATGATGGAAAGTAGGAGTCCGCCGCGCCCGCGTCAAATCCCCCCGCGATCCTTGCGCGTCCGTTCACCAAACAACCGTTCGTTCATCAGCGTGATGCCTTTCGCGAACAAGCCGTTCTCATCGGCGGCGATCAGATGATACAGATGTTCGGCCAAGACTGATTTCTGCGGGTCCACCATCAACTCATGCGCCGTCAGGCTCGTGACCCATTCGCCCAGTTTGATGGCGCCAATCTGGTGATGGCAAAGCCGGGAAGACGGTTCTTGCGCGAGTTGGTCCAAATATCCGACCAAACCATCAACCTGCCGCAAACGTTCCAGCCCTGCGGCGTCAGTGATCCCGCAATGTTCCGCCAGCAGAGCGCTTCGGGCCGCGGCAATCGTGGTCGCGAGTTGACCGCGTTTCCCGGCTTCAAAGGCAAGATTCAACTCGCTGTCGAACCCCATGCTGCGGTTTGAAAGGTTGGCCGACCCGATGGTCAGGCACCGGTCATCCACCATGATCAGTTTGGCATGCACAAACGTCAGCACCCCCGCCGGGTTTTCCCCGCTCGCGCGCGTATTGTAAATGCCGAGGGCGTGACCGGTTTGCGCAGCGACCCGCGCCACGTTCCGCAGGTAGCGGGCCTGCGTGGCCCCTAGTCCGATCTCCTCGAAGAAATCCTCCGGCTGACGCGGCATGATGATGACGATCTGCAGTTTGGGCCGCTCAGGAGCCCGCAGTCGCTGCAACAATGCCGCATACACGGCCTCGGCCGCGAAATACTGTTGCTCCATGTAAATCAGCCGGTCGGCTGCGCCGATCATGTCGATCAACAACTGACGCACTTCCATGATGCTGCCCTGCCGCGGCAACAACGTCTGTCCCACCGTCCGGCAGATCGCCACACGGCGGGCCGCCAACGGCAATCCGCCGCTCACCCGCGGTTGCCAGTGCAATGAGCGGCGCAACCACAGGCGCGTGCCACCGGCCCAGCGCCAGCGACGTCGAAACAACCGCGCCAGCTTGCCCGCCGCCCGGCCAATCACGTACGCCTGCACATCATGCCGGGGCGGATACGCCGATCCGTCGCTGCGCACGCGACGCTCGTCCGTCGCACGGTGCTGGCCGTCGTCCCATGTACCTTGGCAGATGTCCATGCCGCCGACAAAAGCGATCACGCCGTCAACGACAACGAACTTCTGGTGGTGCGAGGCCCCGAGGGGATGGCTGTTGTCGTAGCGGAACTGGATTTGCGGCCGGCCATCCCAGGCAAATTGCAGCGCCTGGAGAAACTCGCGTTTGAGCGTGTAGAACACACTGAAGTCCCACGCCAAGATGTAAACGCGCAACTTCGGATTGCGGTCGCACAGCTCATTGAGAAAACCAAGCAACGTACAGGCTGACGGCGCGCCGGTCGCGTCGGCGCCGCGCACCAGTTGCGCGGCGGTGTCAAATTGCCAGCCCGCCAACAGAATGTAGCGCCGTGCCTGCCGGGCCGCTTCGCAGAACGCCCCGTAATAACTGCGTCCGTCCACCAACAGACCGGCCTGCTGGACCCGTGAGGTAAGCCAGCAATTGCGGCCGGGATGAAACAGGCTCTGGCTCATGGCAGCCCCAATTCGACCAGCAACGGGAAATGATCGGAAGCAACGCGGCTCAGTGGCGAGCGCACCACCTCGACATGGGCCACGGTAAATTCCGCGCTGAGAAATACATGGTCCAGGCTCGCGACGGGCAGCCGTGTCGGATACGTCTGCCGCGGCCGCGGCACGTTCAAGCAACGATGGACGTCGCGCAACGATTGCAGGCAACGCCGATGCACGAGCGACCCGGGCAGCGCATTGAAATCACCGCACAACACCAGCGGCGGCCGGCACTGCGGGCTGCCCAGCCACTGCGGACCAAACAACGCCTCGGTCTGTGTCTGGCGTTCGTGCCGGACAAGACCCAGGTGCGTGTTGACCACTTGAATCTGGCGGGCGCCCACTTCCACGCTGCACCAGATCGCACCACGGCGCTCCTGCCAGCCGCGCGGATGACCCGGTAACTTGGCAGCATGGATCAGCTTGAGCGGGAAACGGGTCAGCACCGCATCGCCAAAACGTTCCTCCGCAATCTGGAAGGCGGGGTGAAAATGGTAGTCCATCGCCAGCAGGTCGGCGATGAGTTGCGCCTGGTCGGCCCAGCCGGTGCGGGCGCGGTTCACATCCAGCTCCTGGAGGGCCACGATGTCGGCCTTTGTCTCCGCGATCACCCGCGCGATGCGCTGCGGCGAGATGAGCCGGTCGGTGCCGCAACAACGATGCACGTTGTAGGTCAACAACCGAAAGCTCGGGGCGGGGGTCATGCGGCGAAAAGATACTCACCGGCGCCCGGACACGCAATTCCCGGCTCAGAACGGCCAGAAGCGCGGAATCAGCCAGATCGCCAGAACGGCAAACAGAATATCAAGCGGGATGCCGACGCGCAGGTAATCACTGAAGCGGTAACCGCCCGGCGAATACACCATCAAGTTGGTCTGGTACCCCACCGGCGTGGCGAAGTTCACCGAAGCGGCGAAGGTCACCGCCATCAGGAAGGGCCGCGGATCCACCTCCAGCCCGGCCGCGGTGGACAGGGCAATCGGACACATCATGACGGCGGCGGCGGTGTTGCTCATGAGCTCGGTGAGGATCAACGTCAAGAGGTAGACCACCGCCAACGCCCCGACCGGCCCCAGGCCGCCCACCAACCACATGCCGCCATCGGCAATCATGCGGGCAGCGCCTGTCTGTTCCAAGGCCGTGCCGAGCGGCAACACGCCGGCAAGCAGCACAATCACTTTCCAATCGACGGCGGCATACGCTTCGTCGAGCGTCAGACAGCGCGTGAGCACCATGGCGATGCAACCCAGAATGGCCGCGAGCACGATTGGCATCACATTCAACGTGGCCAGCAACACCACCAAAACCAGAATCCCGCCCGCTACAGGGGCGCGATGACGCCGCACGGCGACCGGCTCGTTGCCGCGCTCCAGCAACAAGAGGTCGCGATTGCCGCGCAGCAGCGATACCGCCGCGGCCGGTGCGAGCAACAGCAATGAATCACCCGTGCGCAGCCGTACTTGCCGGATTTTTTCGTGCAGCGTCTGCCCCCAGCGATGAATCGCCAGCACGATCGCGCCGCGTGTCTGGCGAAACTGTTCCGCCATCAACGTTCGCCCGATCAGACGCGAACCGGGCGCAACCACCGCCTCGACCAGCGTCAGGTCGGACCGGCGCAGCGCATCATCGGTAAACTTGAACTCCGCCTCGATCTCCAGTTTCCAAGGCGCCCGCAGTTCCATCAGGTCCTGGACACGGCCGCGCACGAGGAGAACGTCCCCGGGCTGGATCGGTTCATCCGCCGGCGCAAAGAGACGCTGGTTGCCACGCAGAATTTCCAGGAGCGTCACGTCATGTTGCCGGCCGAAACCCGTCTCGCGGGCCGTCTTGCCAATCAGGGGCGATTTCGGCATGACGCGCAACTCGGTGATGTATTGCTCGAGTTGATACGCGACCGCCAAGGACTGGCCGCCCCCGGCCGGCAGCAGCCATTGGCCAATGATCACAAAATACAAAATCCCCGCCCCGGTCAGGATCAGCCCGAGTTTCCCCATCTCGAACATCGCGAATGGCGTCAACCCCTGGTTCTCGGCAATGCCGCTGACCACCAGGTTCGTCGAGGTGCCAATCAAAGTGCAGACGCCCCCGAACTGCGAGGCGAAGGACAACGGAATCAGGAGCTTGGCCGGTGACACCTTCAACCGCGCGGCCACCCCCAGCACGACGGGCAGCAGGATCGCCACACAGGCCGTGTTGTTGATGAACGCGGAGATCAACGCCGAGAAAGCCATGACAACCACCAGCAGCAGGAAACGTTGCTGGCCGAGCAAATGCAGGAGGCGCCCCAGCGCCGAGACGGCGCCTGTTTTCTGCAGCCCGGCACTGAGCACAAACATCGCCGCAATGGTGATCGTGGCGGGATTGCTGAAACCCGATACCCCCTGCTCGGCCGTGACAAGACGCCCCGCCACCAACGCCCCCAAGACCATCAACGCGATCAGGTCCACGGCAAACTTCTCCGTGGCGAACAGCCAGATCGCGCCGACCAAGATGATGAGGACAAGCCCTATCTCGAATGTCATGTCGTGCGCATTCTAAACCAACGGCGCAGCGGCTGCCACGTTCCTCTAGCGCAACGTGATGAGCGCCTCATGCTTCTGTCCATCGTCCACCAGCGGCACAACGCCGCCCGCTTGCACGACACCATCCAGCAACACCTCCGCCACCTGTTGCGCATGGGCTGCTTCACGGTGGATCACCAAATCGTAGAAGGTCTCCCGGTAACGGTACACAACCCGGCAGCTTTCCCAGCCGGGCGGGAAACAGGGCGCGAGGCGCAGTTTGTCCACCTCCAACCGCAGACCGAGAAAGGTCTCGATGAGCAGCCGGTAAGCCCAACCGGCGGAGCCGGTGTACCAGGTCCAGCCGCCACGCCCGGCATGTTGCGGGTTGGCATACACGTCGGCGGCCATGACGTACGGTT
>JBFZFE010000446.1:0-2870 GCA_041306525.1 Verrucomicrobiota bacterium
TGGACACGCCTGTTGCGTCCACGAGTGCAGTTTGTGGATCGCGCCGCCAACGCGCTGATGGAGGGCGAATTCAGCCAGGCAGATGCGGATGCGTTGCGAACCGTCGTTGCCAGACTGGGGCGTTGCTGACGTTCGCGCCTTCGGACTTGCCTCGCCCGGAATAGGGCGCGCCTTTGCAGGTGAATGGGGTGTTGAGGGATAGGGGCTTATCACTTTTTTCGGGACATCCTCCTTCCACTTTTTTACCTTGCGGGCATGGGAAAACCAAAACGACGGCGGCTGTCCCCTGAGGAGCAGCACATTCTGGAACATGCGCACGTGCGGTTGTTGACCAGCCCCCAAGACATCGCCCGCTGCGATCAACTCATCATCGAGCATCACTACCTGCACGATGCGACCTTGGTGGGCGAACACTTGCGCTACGCGATTGTGTATCAGGGCCGGTGGCTTGGGGTGGCGACGTGGAGCGGCGCGGCCTTCCACATCAAAGATCGAGACGCGTTCATCGGGTGGGACTGGGAGCAGTGCCGACGGCGGCGCCCGCTGCTGGCCAACAACTCCCGGCTGTTGATCCTGCCCGACTGCCACTCCCCCAACCTGATCAGCCGGTTTATGAAGCTGATGCTCGCGCGACTCTCGGCCGACTGGCTGGCGCGGTGGGGGCATCCCTTGGCGATGGTGGAGACCTTTGTGGATCCACAGCTCTATCAAGGCACGGCCTACAAAGTCAGCGGCTGGTCGCATTTGGGCCAAACCGCCGGGTGGAAACGCGATGCGGCCGACTTTTACCTCAAACACGATGCGGTCAAACAGATCTGGGTGCGCGAGTTGGTCAAGAACGCCGCGGTGAAACTGCGGGCGGCCCAACTGCCTCCGGAGTGGGCCATGGTCGAGGCGCAGGCCCGGCCCCGCTGCACCCAGAGGGTGAAGGAGATTCACAGCCTCATGGAAGCGCTGCGCCGGCAACTGCCCGAGTTCCGCCGGCCGCAGGCCCTGGGTTATCCCGTGGCGGGGTTGGTGTGTCTGGTGGTCATGGCCATGGCCACGGGGGTGCGCAAAGGCCCCGACGACCTGGCCGACTATGCCGACACGCTCAGCCAGCCCCAGTTGCGCGCGCTGCTCTTCCGGCAGGACAAACGCACGGGGCGGCCTCGCTGCCCCAAGCGGACCACCTTCACCCGGTTGCTGGCCGCAGTGGATGCGGCGGGGCTGGAGCGCGTGCTTCTGCAATGGCAGCAGCGGCTGACGGGCCCGATCCAGGACAACCTGGTCATCGTGGACGGCAAGGAGATGCGCCACGGCGGCGTGGAGATGGTCAATGCCACCAATGGCCGGGGGCAGTATCTGGGCGGGATCATGACCGAGGACAAGAGCAACGAGATTCCCGCTGCCCGGCAGTTGCTGGGCCGGCTGGAGCTGGGCGGCAAGATCGTGCTCTGCGACGCGCTGCATACGCAGGTGGAAACCAGCCAACTCATCCTCTATGGGAAGGGAGCCGATTACCTGATGACTGTTAAAGGCAACCAACCCACCCTGCAACGCACCCTGCAAGACCTGTTCGACAAACAGGTTTTCCCCCCCACGGGGCAAGTCGCCGAAGCGGGCGCTCAAACGGGAGCACAACCGCCGTCGGCTGGAGATTCGCGCGATCCAGTGCCTGGAGGTGAGCCCCAGCCGGGCCGGGTTTCCGGGGGCTCGAATGGTGGCCCGGCTGGAGACGCGTGTGAAACGGGCGGGACGATGGTCGCGCCAAGTGGTGTTCCTGGTCAGCAGTCTGACGTTGGAGGAGCTGGAGGCGGCCGGATTGCTGCGGCTTAAACGCAACTACTGGGTGATTGAGAGCCGGCTGCACCATTGTTTGGACCTGACGATGGGCGAGGATGCCAGCCGGGTCCGAACTCCCAACTCGGCTTGGGTGCTGGGCATGATTCGGCGGGTGGTGCTCAGTCTGTCCAATGCCGCGGTGGATGGCGCGCGCCAAGCCAAACCCAAAACCAAATTCAACACCAAGAAGTTCCAGCAGGCCTTTCGCACGGCCTGCGGCGGACGCGAGCGGCTCAAGGCGCTGATCTTTGCCAAATCACCCGCAGTGTTGGACTTGGGAAAATGAAAAGGCGCGTCCTATACGTGTCCTGCTTCCCGCTTTTTTCAAGCTGGCCAATGCAACGCGTTGAAATACCCTGCAACGCAAGGTTCGCATGGGGCAGGGAATCACAACACCGCCATCCCCCGGTCGGACTCCGGCCAACACCCGGAGCCTGCCTCTCGACGCCCCTGACGCTTCTCCGGCCTCACCGCCTATGCACTGGATCGCCCCGTCCGAAAAGGACACCGACAACGCCGCGCTCGAAAAGCGCCTCTGGGACACCGCCGACCAGTTCCGCGCCAACTCCGGCCTCAAGGCGCAGGAATACTCCGGCCCGATCCTCGGCATCATCTTCCTGCGCTTCGCCGAAGTCCGCTTCATCGCCCAGCGCGCCAAACTGGAGAAGGCCTCCGCCTCGTCACGCCGTGGCTCACGCGTGGATGAACCCGCCGCGTATCACGCCGAGGGCATCCTCTACCTCGCGCCTAATGCCCGGTTCGATTTCCTGCTGAATCTGCCCGAAGCCAAGGACATCGGCGCGAAGGTCAACGACGCCATGCGCGACATCGAGAAGCACAACCCGCAGCAGTGAAGCCCGATCCGGCAGCGGTTGAGTTTGCTGGTCGCGTGGCTTGTTTGACCACGATCGGAGATGCCATTCGCGCCAAGCTCAGCCCTGGGCCGGCAGATATTGGCGCCGTGATGGGGGATATCAGTGAGCTTTTGGACGAGTCCATTACCGGGATCGCCATTCGCGAGCAAGGGCCGCCGCCGCTGGATTTGT
>JBFZFE010000447.1:0-6786 GCA_041306525.1 Verrucomicrobiota bacterium
GTGCGCCCATTGTCTGGGGGGACAAGATCTTCGTAAGTGGCGGCACAACGGAGAAGCGTGAACTGTACTGCTACGGCACCGACGGCAAGTTGCTCTGGACCCAGGAAGTGAAGTGGAACAAACCAAAGGCCAAGAAGAAAGCCGCGGAAGACGAGGAGGAAGCCGAGGAACCCGAGTTGAAGGAGTACGTGGCCGCCAACACACCGGTGACCGATGGCAAGAAAGTCTACGTCACGTTTGGCACGGGTGATGTTGTCGCGTACGACTTCACCGGGAAGAAGGTCTGGGCCGCATCCTTGTGGCCGATCGAGAGTCAGTTCGGGTTCTGCTCCTCGCCCCTGCTCTATAAGAACAAGCTGATCATTCAACTCGACCATTCGGGCACGAGCGCGCTGATTGCGTTCGACACGGAGACCGGCAAGCAGGTCTGGAAGACCAAGCGTAATGCAGGCGATTCGTTCCAGTCGCCCATTCTGGCGGAGACGAAAGCCGGTGTGCAGATCATCACCGGTTCAGCGGGCATCAACAATGGTTACGATGCCGAAACGGGCAAGGAACTCTGGACCACCAGCGCCGGCGGGACCGACGATTCGCCTTCACCTGCTTACGGCAATGGCATCGCTGTCATCGCCCATACCGGCGCCGAGACGCAGGGCATCGCCGTGGACGGCAAGGGCGACGTCACCAAGACACACGTCAAATGGAGCATGGATGGCGCCCCGGAAGTTTCTTCTCCCGTGGTCAAGGGCGATCTCGTGTTCGTCGCGTTGGAGGACAAGATCGTGTGCTTGGAGCTCGCCACGGGCAAGCAGCTCTGGGAAAAGGAAATCGAAGAGAAGGCTTACTCCTCGTTGGTAGCTGTCGGGGACAAGGTGATCTTCCTGAGCCAAGGCGGCAACATCCTCGTCTTCAAGGCCGCCAACAAATACGAAGAACTCGGCAAGGCTGAACTGGGCGAGGGGACGGACTCCACTCCTGCCATTGCCGGTGGTCGCATCTACATTCGCGGTTCGAATCACCTGTTCTGTTTTGGTGCCAAGTAGGGCTGAGTCAAGCTTGAGAAAGCTGGTGGCGTGGGCCGGCCATGGTCCGCGCCACCATGCTGTTCAACGCCAGAGGGTGCGCAAGAACTTCAGTTGTTCCACTTTCTGGAACTGGGCGCCGCCTTCGTGGTGATTGTAGCGCCAGATGCGGATGTCTTTCGGCCCGCGGTGATGATTGTAGGCGGCGAAGACCGTCGATGGCGGACAGATCTCGTCCATCAACCCAACCGAATACAGCGCCCGGCATTTCGTGCGCGCAGCGAAGTTGATCCCGTCGAAATACGACAACGTCTGGAATACCTGGTCAACTTTGTCGCGGTGGATCTGGCAAAATTTCGCGATCTCCTCGCAGGTCGCGAACTTCATCTTTACCAACCCGGGGAGGTCGGCATAGCGTTTTGCCGACTCCAACATCTCGGGATCAACTCCACCGCCACCATCGCCCCAACCATAAATGTGGAGCGTCTGCGCAATGCTGTCCTTGTCGGAGAAATTGCGCCATTGCTTGTCGATCAGGTCGGGGTCAACTGTCCCGATGAAGTGCCCGGGCGGCACGATGCCGAGGACGCGTGAGCCGTCAAAGCCTTCCCACCAGAACGTGTTTAATGTCCACGGGTTCGTGTCGTTCCACGGCACCATCTTGTTGGTCAGGAAATAGCGCAGGCCGCTGCGGGCGAGAATTTGCGGCATCGCCCAGCTCAGGCCGAACACGTCCGGTTGCCAGCAGGTCTTGCTGGTCATCCCGAATTTCTCCTGGAAGAAGCGTTGCCCGTGCAGGATCTGACGGACGAACGATTCGCCGTTGATCAGGTTGCAGTCGGGCTCGACCCAGAACGCGCCGATCGGTTCCCACCGACCCTCGGCCACGCGCCGTTTGACCTGCCGGAAGATGTCCGGGAAGTACTGCTTCATGTCGGCGTAGATCTTCGCCTGACTCTGGCTGAACTTGAATTCGGGATATTCCTCCATCAACCGCAACATCGTCGCGTGGGTGCGCCCGATCTTGCGGACGAACTCCCGGTAAGGCCACATGTAAACGATGTCGAGGTGCGAGTGCCCGACCAGGTACATCGTGCCGTCGCCCTTGAACCGGGTCGAACCGTACACCTCCGACCGCACACGGCGTTGCGCTTCGAGCACGACAGCCTTGAAGCTGACCGGGTCATCCGATTGCAATGGCACCAACTTCATCGCTTCCCAGAGATGATGTTCGATGAATGCTTCGAGCTTCACATCGAGGTTGGGCACCTGCAGGAGTTTCGCCACGCACCACAAATCCCAGTAGGCATCGCGCAAGTCCTTGTCGATGGCCACCATGTCGGACGCCAACAACTCGTTGGTTTTGGCGCTGATGCCCTGGAAGTTCATGTACGACTCGATCTGGATGTCGAACACCTCACCGGCCTTGGCTTTCGCCGTCAACGGGAACTCGTTCCGAAAGATGTCGAGCCCGTGATACGGCACACCGTTGATCGAGACCAACGAATCACCGCCGAGGAAAATCTGGAACACGACCTTCTCGCCGGCGAGCGACTTCGGGATCACCACGCGCTGCTGGAAGAACGCCGTCATGTCCTCGCCGCCCCACGGCTGGCCGACCTTGAACGGCTGCCAGGCCTTGTCGAGGAACTCGTATTGTCCCGGGCTCAAATAGCGGGCGCGGCGCATCCGCCAGTTGTTGGCGGTGATGCGCTGCCGGTAAAGGTGGGATTTGATCGCGTCGAACCGCAGTTGCGCGCGCTCCTCGAATGAGGTAATCCCGCGCATCTTGAGTTTCACATTGGTTCGCCACCGGCGAATCACCGCATTGGCGTCTTCCATGCTCATAGGGCGCCGACGTTAACCAGAGCGGCAGCCGGTAAGAAAGCCGCGGAGCGCAACAGTATTGAAGATGTCATCCGCCAGGTGTATGGACAGGCACCGCATCCTCCTTGATATGAGCCGCCACGCCGCTGTCACCATCGTCTCCAAACGTCATCTCCCGCTGGCGCGGGTGACGGCGCAAACTTTTCGTGAGCACAATCCCGGCACTCCTTTTTACGTCTTGTTGGCGGATGACGAGCAGGGCCTGCTTGATCCCGCGTGCGAGCCGTTCGAGTTGCTGCACATGGAGGACTTGGGGATTGCCGAGCTGAAGCAGTTTCAGTTTCAGCACACGGAAATGGAGTTGAGCTATGCCTGCACGCCCTACGCCGTGCAGTGTTTGTTGCGACGCGGGTTTGGTGGCGTCCTGTTCCTGAAACAGGAAACGATGGTGTTGGCTGATCTGAGTCCGATATGGACGAAGTTGACGGAGCATTCCGTTCTCCTGACCCCGCATCTGCTGGCGCCACCCGACCGGCCCAACGCCGCGCGTCACGAGATTCGCGTGCTTCGTGCCGGTGTCTATAACGGGGGCGTCATTGGTTTTGCCAATGACAGGGAGGCGAACGGATTTCTGGAATGGTGGCAGGGCAAAGTGTTTCGGAGTTGTTTGCGCGACACGAAGCTGGGCTGTCATTTCGAGCAACGCTGGCTGGACTTTGTCCCCAGCCTGGTGCCCCGCCATCATTTGATTCGCGATCCCGGGGTGAATGTCGGGCACTGGAACTTGCGGGAACGCCAAGTGCAGGTGCAGGAAGGACGGGTCACGGCGTTGGGCGTGCCTTGCCGGGTCTTTCGATTCAGTGGCTACCAAGCCGACCGGCCAGACATGGTAACGAAGTATAACCGCCATTACACCGTTGCCAGCACGGGAGCGGCGGCGGCGGTGTTTGCCCGCTATCAGGTGCTCCTCATGGCCGCCGGTTACACCGAAGCCAAGCGGTTTCCCTACGCTTATGAACGTTACGATGACGGCGTCGTGATCTCCGCCCGCGCGCGCCGCGCTTGCCAGCAGGCAAACGCCGCGCAACAAGCCGGCAACCCATTTGCCAGAAGGAGATGGCTTGGGTTCGGTCGCTGGTTCCAGAAAGGCGGGAAGGCATGAGCGCGCTGGTGGCCGGCACCGTCATCAGTGCCAACTACGTGCCATCGGCGCGGGTGCTGGTGAACTCGTGGCGGCGGTTCCATCCCGACATTGCGTTTCGCGTGCTGCTGGTGGCCGAGGAGCCGGTTTGCCGGGACGCGGCTGCTGCGGGCCTGGATGTGGTGCGGCTCGGCGACCTCCAGATCCCCGATTTGGCCGGCATGCTGGCGCGGTATGACTGCCTGCAACTCGTCACGGCGCTCAAGCCCGCCATTCTCCGGTACCTGCTGGAACAGGGCCATGAGGCGGTGGTTTACCTGGACGCTGACATGCTGGTCACCGGCAATCTCACGCCGTTGCTGGAACAGGTGGCCGGACATGCGTTGTGCCTGACGCCGCATCTGCCGTGCGCGCGCGCGACCGTGTCGCGGGAGAAGCTGGAGCGATCACTGTTGCTCGCGGGGCTGTACAATGCCGGCTTTGTGGGTGTCGCCAACCGGCAGGAGTCGCGACAGTTCATCTCGTGGTGGGAACAACGGCTGCGCACGCTCAGTCGCAAGGACAAGAAACGCGGCTACAACTACGATCAACGCTGGCTCGATCTCGCGCCTTCTTATGTCGGCGACACGCACCTCGTGCGCGATCCGGGGTGCAATGTGGGGCACTGGAGCATTCCCGAGATTACAGTTACCCGCGATGGCGACGGTTACCGGGCCAATGACGGTCCGCTTCGCATCTTCCATTTCAGCGGATTCGACCCTCGCCAGCCTGCGTGCTTGAGTCGTCATGGTGGCCGGCGTTCCGTCAACCACGCCGGCTTCGCCCCGGAGTTGTTCGCGGAATATGCCAAGCTGCTTCACGCCGCGGGCTGGGAGCAATTCATCGACGCTCCCTGGCCCTGGCCGCGCCCCGCCTTCTGGCGGCGCTGGTGGGAGCGCTGAAGCGGGGTTACTCGCCCGGGAACGGCGCGTCGAGCTTGGTCTCGAACTGGAAATTCGTCAACGATTTGCCGTCGACGAAAATCTCCAGGTTGTGTTTGCCTTCGGGATCGCCATCCGCAATGCGGATGATGTCGAAGATCCAACCGTCCACCGGTTTCTGTTTCGTCTCGATGGTCGCCGTTCTGCGGTCCGCGGAGAGTCGGATACCGGTGCTGGTGCCCCAGTTCTGCGGCGCGCCCGGCAAGGTCAACACCTGTTTGACGCGCACGCTCTCGACTTTGTTGGTCAGCTGAATCCGCCAGCCGTACATCATCCCCAGTTCGAGCGGAACAACGCGGGTCGGCAGCAACTTTGGCGTGCCGTTGGTTTCGGCGTCCCACACGCCAAACTCGCCTTTGAGCCGGGGTGTCGATGGCGGCTCGGCGGCAATCAAGGCCGCCGCCAGCAGCGTAAACGCGAGCGCAACGGCTCTCACGTCAGTCTTCCGCGACTTCCGGCAGGCGTTTGATGTTCGGGTCGGTGAAAACGTCCGCCTCATCGCGACTCGTGCTCGAGAACTCCGACACGATGGCGCCTTGCGGACCGGCTTGGAACCAGTGCAGCGTGTTCGGCGGAATTGTGAACTGGTCACCGGGCTTCAACACGATTTCCTTGCGCACCGTGTAATACGCGGCGCTGCTCTTCGGCGGACGACCTTTGATCTTCGCAGTCGGCTTGCCTTGCGTGTAGAGGTAAACCGTCCCGGCGCGACAACGGAACGTCTCCATCTTGCCGGGCTGACCGTCAACGGTCGGGTGCCGATGTTCCGGGCAGGTTTGCCGCGGGAACATCACCAGCTCCTTGGCGCAGTAGCGGTGGTTGTTTTCGTACACCACAATCTCCAAGCCCTGCTGGTCCAATTCGCCGAGGCCGAACTCGGCGACCTCGATGTTGTTGAGTTCCTGCTTGGTCAACGCGATGCCTTCCTTCTTGAGCATCGCGGCCGCGCGTTTCTGTGCCTGCTTTACTTCGCTGCGTTTAATCATGTTTGGTTCTCCTGAAAACTAAATCTTGTCGTTGGGCCCGACCCACAAGCGACTCTTCGCATCGTGGCGCCAGCCGGGCAACTGTAAGCTTACCGGGCGCTGCGTCCAGCCATTCGCCAGCCGTTGCTGGGTTTCATCCCACGACCGTACCCCGCTCGTGGCATCCGCGGCCTCGACGTTGCAGGCGCCCACTGCCACCGCAGTCGTCAATGTCTCCTCGGGCGTCAAGTCGCGCAACAAGCCGGCAAGAAACCCGGCAATGGTGCAATCGCCCGAGCCGTTGGTGCCGACGACATTCACTTGGAAACAGGGAGCGAGCAACTCGCGATTAGTCCAGACCGCGAGATTCTTCGGCGCGGCCTGCCCCATGCCGGCCAGGTTGCGTCCCGTGCGCAGGTACGCCCCTTGGTCACCGAGCTTGAGCACCACGATCTTCGCGCCCCAGTCGAGCAGGCGTTGCGCGGTGCTCGCCAGCAACGCCGCATCGGGTTTCGTGCCGAAACGGGGACGATCAATCATCAGCAGGGTTTCATCGAAGCTGGGCAGATACACATCGGTGACCGGCAACACGCGTTGCAGGAACGACGCCCAGTCCACCTGACCAGCTTCGGAGTTCGGATCGGGCTGCGACATGTCGAGCGTCGTGGTCAGCCCTTGCTGCCGCACGTTGCGGAAGATCTGTTCGAGACCGCGGCCACCGTCGGAGTAGATCGCGCGCATCAACGTCGGGTAACCGAAATGAAAGAGCCGGGCGCCCGCGACGCGTTTCTCGTCGACATCCCCGGCGCCAAAGGTGTCGTTCGCCCCCGTGCAATGCAGAAACATCCGGT
>JBFZFE010000448.1:0-3574 GCA_041306525.1 Verrucomicrobiota bacterium
CGGTTTCATCAGCGTCATCGTTGCTGGCGGGTGGTGGCTTGGCGGGCTGGCTCTTGGGGGCCCGCGGCGGGTCCATCACCGGTCGCAACGCGAGCACGAGCCGGTCACCCTTGGCGGGCAAGGCCTCCAGTTTCGTGGCTGCTGCTGACTGGAGCCGCAGCACGCGTGCCGGCGCAACGCCGATGAGCAGGACAGTCTGGCGCGGGGCTTGGGTCAGTTTGCGGAGTGGCTCGTAATTGCGCTTGAGCTCCAGCCCGGGCAGGTCGTCGAGACTCTCGTACAGGGCCTTGGTGCCGAGCGGGTCAGCCCGCAGGCTGGAGTAGGGCGGGTAAACATCACCGGCACTGAAGCGCAACGAGAACAGATGATACACGCCCGCGCCGAGGACCAGGACCACGACGCCGAGCAGAAGCCACGACAAGCGGGACCGGTTCATGCCACCTCCCGGATGCGTTTGAGGTTGGCCGTGAACTCGTCGAGGGCGGCGGGCGTGACCTCGTGCATGCCATACCAGGCGCGTTCGAAGGCGGTGACGTTGTCGCCGAACGCCGTAATCAAGACCGGCAACGTGTGGGCGCGGCGATGCAGTTCGCGTTGGTAGTCGCGATTGGACTTGAAGCGCGCGATGGCGATCAGTTCGCGTGTCGCCAGATGCGACAAGTTCGCCAGGAACAGGGCGCGCAAGGCGAGCCGCAAATCGCCTTGGGCCATCAGGGCGGCGGCCTGTTCCAGCCAGCCTTCGGTGGGCAGCTGGTCCGCCAACACCGATTCATCACGCAGATCCGGCGGGGCAGCGACACCGGCGCTGGCAACGACAAGCGGGGTGCGTCGTCGATTCCGCCAGATGCGCCACAGGAGGATGCCGAGGATGACGGCAGCGATGGCGACCAGGATGAACACGAAGAAGTGCAACCGCGCCGTCCAGTCGGTGGTCGTGTCGTCATGGTCGGGCGAACGGTTCGAGCGAAACAGCTTGCGAAACCAATCCGAGACGCGGTCGATCCAGTCCTGGATGGCGTTCTTCCAGTTACGCAGCATGCGCAACGTGGTGTCGAAGAACTGCCCGATGACGCCGCGTTCCTCGAGGGGCGGTTTCTCGCGCGGCATGCGCCAGGTGTATTCGGATTGTGTCAGGACGCGATCCATCGAGCGGTCAAGTTGTGAGGTCTCAATACCCGGCGCGGGCGTGGCGGCCGGCGTCGAGGTCACCGGCGCCGCACTGAGGTTGCCGGCCAGGAAGAAACCGAGCAGCAAGACCGCCAAGGGCAACGCCTTGAGTTCAGCCCGCAGATCGGCTCCCGTGCGGCGCGATTCCCCGTAGAAACAACGCAGGACGTAAACCGCCTTGATGACCGGGTTCACGCACAGATAAGTCAGGCCACAGACAGCGGCAAACACGGTGGTGTTGAGGTACGCCTCGAAGCTGCGGGTGAACACGGATTCAATCCCGAACAGCATCTTCACCAGTGTCGGCAGAAACAGCACCGCAGCGTAGATGTTGACGAACACGAACGTGCCGAAGAGCAGCAGCAAGGTGAGCACCAGATGGTTCTGCTGGGCCCACGTGCCGGTTTGTTGCCAGGACCGGCTCACGGCGCCGCGGATGTTGGTCTCGGTGCCGTCGCTGAGCACGCTGAGGTTGTGATAGAACGCGTAGACCCAGCCGAATGGCAGCATGACGAGCGACGCCAATGGCAACAGCAAAAACATCGTCGGTTGGATCACTGTCTGGGTCATGACCACGCGCAGGATGCGTTGCCAGTCCCAACGCGGGGGCGCCTGTCCCGCCCGCAAGGCGAGCAGTTGTTGGGCGAAGACGGCCTGCCAGAATTTCATCCAGAGATAGAGCAGGGCGACGCCAAGGGCGGCCGCGGCGCAATGCCGGTAGGCATAAGCTCCCCGGCTCATTTCGGCCCAGAAATAGAGGAACCCCAACACGAACGGCGCGCTGCCCAGGAAATAGGTCGCCAGCAACGAAGCCGGCGCGGTGCGCAGCAGATGAACGGCTTCATCCACCAAGTCGATGGCGTTGGCGCCTTCGCGTTGACGCGGCCGGCGGCTCATTGCAGGAACTCCCGTTGCCAGAAGGTGCCCTCGTGGAAGTCGGCAGGGACCGCCAGCAAGGCGCGTCCGCAGTAGTAGAATACCAGCCAGCAGAGCAGCAGGCCCGCGAGGACTTGGGTCCATTGCCAGATGAACCCGAGGCGGCGACGCGGCGTCGCGGTGCGGGCGACCAGGCGTTTGAGGCAGGCGGCGCAGACGACGCGTTCGTCATGTTCGGTCACGCATTCGCGGCAGTAGAACCGCTGGCATTCGGGACAACGGGCGACCGCTTCGCGCAGCGCGTGATGCGTACACCGCTGGTGAGCGAGCCTGTCCATCGGCTCAGGCTCCGCTGGCCGGTTTGCGCCAGCGCAGGGCGAGCAACAACCCCGGCAACCCCACCAGCAACGCCAGTGTGATCTCGATGATGTAAACCCACATGACGAAGGCATTCTCCGACGGCTCGGCGCGGCTGAAGCGCAGCAGCATCTGCCACTGGTTCTGCATGGCCATTGAGTCCAGGGCCATCGAGTCCAGCCCCAGCATTACAAAGAGTTGGACGTAACTCAGGACAAACATCAATCCGCAGAAACCGGCCGCCGCAAATGTGAAACCGCGCAACGCGGCCGGCAGGTCGCTGCCGTGTTGCCGCACCAGTGCGATCACCGTGGCTATCGTCATGGCCAACCCAATCGGGATCGAGAGAAGCGTCACCGCCACGCTGGTGACGGTGTAATCCAGCGCGACCCACAGCCCCAGGACCACCAGCAACGCGAAAGCCAGCAGGTGAAAAAACGCTTTCTCGTGGTGAACCTTTTTCGTCGTCGACGCAATCGCCGATTGGAGAGCGGGCGGTACCGCCGGCAGTCCCGCCGCGATCATCGCGGGCGTGACTTCTCCCTGCGCGGCGACCAGGAACGGTTGCAGCCGGGCAAGCACTTTGCGCGCGACCCGGACACGATTCAACGAGGGCAGATCCTCGGTGTGAACCGCGGTGCGCAACTGCGCCCGGCAACTGGGCCCGCGCACAACATTGGCGATGAGCAGGAGGACGAAAAAACCAATCGGGAAGCTGAACCCGATCCAAGCACCGGGACTTTCCCGCTCCACGAACGCGGCCAGCACGCTGATGCCGATGATCACCAGCAGCAGCACCAAGCTGATGACGCTGGCCCGGTATGTGCGGCGCAAGGTGACCGCTTGGATGTCCCGGTAATAGAAGCGTTTGTACTCCTCCGAATAGCCCTGCCAGTTCGCCGCCAGCAGGTGATCGCTGCCCAACCAAAGACTGGTGCGCGAATAAATCGCCAGCCCGGCCCGGGCGCCGCGGCCGGGCAGACGCTGATATTCTTTGGGTTTTCGAGCCATGGGTTTACTTCGCGATGAGCAGGATGATGACGAGGATCCACGCCAGGATTTGCACGATTGCCAGCAGACCAGCCACCACGAACCGCGTCCGCGACGGCGTGACCAGGCTCAGCGGCGCCTTCCAGAAACGCACGACCAGGAACAACGCAATCGGCGCCGTGAT
>JBFZFE010000449.1:0-4387 GCA_041306525.1 Verrucomicrobiota bacterium
CGCGCCCACGGCCGACCAAGTGCTGAACATCTTGGTCGAGATGTTCCAGAAATGACGCCATGAGGACGCGGGGCATGAACCGTTGGGAACGAAGCGGACGGCACGGCGTGCCGTCCCTACCGGGGGCCGAATCTTGCGTGGTAGGGACGCGACGCCGTCGCGTCCGTCGGAGATGAAGACGGCGGCGGACGGCACGGCGTGCCGTCCCTACCGATGTCCGAATCACGCTGGCGTGGTAGGGACGCCGCGCCGCGGCGTCCGTTGCCGGAGAAGCGGATTGACTAACCGCCGAACCACGGAATCAGACTCGAATGACGAACCGGTGCGAGCATCAGCAGTAGATAGGGATAGGTGCAGCCAACAAGCGTGAATGCGCCCGCTGTCATTCGCAGCCAATACTCAAGCAGGGGATCGTACTGCACCGGTTTCGCACCCAGCGCCCCTAATGCATCCATCGCTTGCGTCCAACTCGCGAACACGCCATAGACCGAAATGCCCCAAGTCAGCGCCGCAAAGCCTAGGAAGAGGCGTAGTCTCAGCAAATCACGCGATTGCATGCGTGAAGACTACCAGATCTCGAGCGGAGCAGCCATGTGAACGTGCAGCCGGCGCCTCCGTGAGGAATTACGCAGAGGGGTTGCGTCGTGTTCGTGCGGCGGTGTAAGGTTTGGCCAGCGAGAGAAGTGAAAAGCCACATCTTCAAACTCACAACCGCCCTGGCCATCAGCGTGATGGCGGGGGCCTGTCAGCCGGCCGGCAAGGAGGCCACCTCCATGAAAGCCAAGACTCCCACCCGCGTTCGCGAAGCTGCTGTCGCGGGCCTGTTCTATCAAGCTGAACCTGAGCGGCTGGCGCAGAACATCGATTTCATGCTCGCCAGCACCCACGTCGAGGCCGTCGGCGAACTCAAGGCCGTCATCGCTCCGCACGCGGGCTACCAATTCTCGGGCCTGACCGCCGCCCACGCCTACAAGTTGATGGCGGGTCGCGACTACAAGACCGTCCTGCTTCTCGCCCCGAGTCATTACGCACTCTTCGACGGCGTGTACGTCACCGATACGGAAGCTTACCGGACGCCGTTGGGCGACATGCTGGTTTCGCCGCGAGCGGCGCAACTGGCCAAACTGCCACCGTTTACGAGTCAGCCCAACGCGATGGTCCAGCGTCCTGGCTGGTGGCAACAATCCCCCGCGACCGCCCCTGCGGCCGGCAAGGACACACCCGAGACGTGGGAACACAGCGGCGAAGTGCAGGTGCCGTTCCTTCAGAAAGTTTTGCCGCGCGCGGAACTCATTCCCGTTGTCTTTGGTCGCGTTGATCCGGCGCTCGCCGCCAGGACACTCGCCACGCAACTCGATGACCAGACCATCATCGTCGCCAGTTCCGACCTCAGCCATTACCACCCGTATGCCGACGCCCGGGCTCGCGACACGAAGTGCATCGAAGACATTCTCGCCCTGAAAACCGAGTTGCCCCACGAGGGCGCCTGCGGCGCCGGTCCGATTCTTGCCGTCATCAACCTGGCCCGCGAAAAGGGCTGGAAACCGAAGCTCCTCGATTACCGCAACAGCGGCGATGCGACCGGCAACACCAACACCACCGTCGTCGGTTATACCGCCATCGCGTTCTTCGCTGCCGGTGACGAACGGTTCAACGCCGCCGAACGCCGGCAACTCCTCGACCTCGCCCGCCAGAGTGTCACCGCCGCGGCGCGAAATTCAGTCCTGCCGGTGCTGGAGGCAAGTTATTGGCCCGAGAAGCTGCGCGCTCCGAGCGGCTGTTTCGTCACACTCAACAAACGCGGTCAGCTCCGCGGCTGCATCGGCAACATCCTGCCGGGCGCGCCGCTTTACAAAGCCGTCACTGAAAACGCCCGCGGCGCCGCGCTCCACGACAGCCGCTTCCCGCCGGTCAGCGCCGACGAGCTCAGCGAGATCGAGATCGAAGTCAGCGTGCTGACGCCACCTCAACCGCTGGCGTTCAGCTCACCGGCCGATCTGCTGGCCAAGCTGAAGCCGCACCGCGACGGCGTTGTGCTCCAGGTCCAGGGCAGCAGCTCGACATTCCTGCCGCAAGTCTGGTCGCAGTTGCCGGACAAGGAACAATTCCTCAACCACCTTTCCCAAAAGGCGGGTCGCCCTGCCGACGCCTGGCGCCAACCCGGCACGCAGGTGATGACGTACCAAGTCGAGGCGTTTCACGAACACGATTGAAATTCGGTAGCGTAGGCGGCACTGGCCTGCGCCTGACCGGAATTGTCCCGATACCACAGGCACGGAGGCCTATGCTACCAAGGCGGAACCGGCGGAGAGCTGGGATTGCTGCTGCCGCCCTGAGCCGGTAAGATGCGCGACCGTGAGCACCGGACGCACCCGCAACCTCGTTTTGCTCGCCGTCTTCGCGCTTGGTGTCGCGGCGGTGGTGACGCAGCTCGCGTTGCTGCGCGAGATGCTCAGTGTCTTTACCGGCAACGAACTCGTCTTGGGAATCGTCCTCGGCAACTGGCTCTTGCTGACCGGCTTGGGCACCGCGCTCGGTCGCACGGCGCATCGACTCCGTCAACCGCTGCGCGTCCTGACCGGCATGCAGGTTCTGATCGCGATTCTGCCGCTGCTCCAGGTCGTGGCGCTGCGGACGTTGCGGGACGTGGTGTTTTTGCCGGGCGCGCAAATCGGCGTGATGGGCACGCTGACCGGCAGTTTCGTCGTGCTCGCGCCGTTCTGCCTCGTGTCCGGTTACATGCTCACGCTGGCCTGCGCCGTGTTGGCGGAGCGCGACGAAATCGGGCGGGTTTACGTTGCCGATAATCTCGGCAGCATCCTGGGCGGCGCATTGTTCAGCTTGGTGCTGGTGATGTTGCTTGATCATTTCGGCGCGCTCTTGATACCGGCTGTGCTGAATCTCTCGCTCGCGATCATCATGGGCTGGGTGTTCGGCGCCCGCGTTCTCGGGATTGTGGCCGCGGTTCTGTTGGCGAGTCTCGGCTTCATGACTGACATGGACGAGCGAACCACCGCGCTGCAGTACCGGGGCCAGCAGGTTGTCTTTCGTGGCAATTCGCCCTACGGACGTCTGGTGGTCACCGAGTCCGCCGGTCAGCGCAACTTCATCGAGAACGGTGTCCCGCTGTTCTCGACGCACAACACCGAGCAGATCGAGGAGACGGTTCATTACGCGATGGCGCAACGGCCTGCTGCCCGGCGCGTCCTGCTCATCGGCGGCGGCGTGAGCGGCACGGCGCGCGAACTTCAGAAGTACCCCGCTGCAGCGGTGACTTACGTCGAGTTGGACCCCTTGATCTTGCGCGTGGCGGGCGTGGCGGCGGTCAATACCGATGGCCGGCTGTACGTGCGCCAAAGTGCCGAACGGTTTGATGTGATCATCGTGGACGTGCCCGCGCCGTCCACGTTGCAGCTCAACCGCTATTACACCGCCGAGTTCTTCGCCGAGACCAAACGGCTGCTGGGCGACAACGGCGTCCTCGCCCTTTCGGTGGGCCGCTACGAGAACTACCTCAGCCCCGAGCTGGCGCGGTTGCTGGCCACGACACACCAGACGTTGCGCGCATCCTACCGGCACGTCCTGATGTTACCGGGTGGGCGCGTGTTTTTCCTGGCCTCGGATGGTGGGTTGACGACGGAGATGGCCGGGCAGTTGCCGGCGGGGTTGAAGTGGCTGACGCCCGAGTATCTGGAAGCGATGCTGACGCCGGACCGGCTGGCGGATTTGCGGCGCGCGATTGCGATGCCGGTGAAGTTGAATCGGGATTACGAGCCGGTCTTGTACTTCGCTCAACTGCGACAATGGTTGCGCCAATTCCCGGTCGGCTTTGGCGTGCTCGAAGCCGGGTTGTTGTTGGTGCTGTTCATCTACCTGTTACGGCTGAAGGCGCCGGCACTGGTGGTGTTTGCCGGTGGGTTCGCGGCTTCCGTGCTGCAGATCGTGCTGCTGCTGGGGTTTCAGATTGTTTACGGTTCGCTGTATCGGGGCTTGGGACTGCTGGTGACGCTGTTCATGGCGGGGCTGGCGGTGGGGGCGTGGTTTGCGAATCGGCGGCGCGTTTCATTGGCGTGGCTGGCCATCGGCCTGGGCGTGTTGGCGGTGCTGTTGCCGGTGAGCGTGCGCATCGGCTGGCTCATCCCGCTGGTGACGTTCGGGCTTGCCGGGCTGGTCGGGATGGAGTTTCCTGCGGCTTGCCGGCTCGACACGGCGGATGCGCCGACGACGGCGGGACGGTTGTTCACGGCGGACTTTGTGGGGGCATGTCTCGGGGCGTTGCTGGCCAGCACGCTGCTGATTCCGTTGGTGGGCGTGGCGGCGGCGTGTTGGATCACGGCGGGATTGAACGTGATTGCCGCCTTGGCGTTGTGGTGGCGACGATGAGACG
>JBFZFE010000450.1:0-3247 GCA_041306525.1 Verrucomicrobiota bacterium
GAGATCCGGTTGCGCGACGGCGAAGTGCTCGCGCGCGGCCCCAACGTGTTTGCCGGCTACCGCAACTTGCCGGAGGAAACGGCGCACGCGTTTCATGACGGCTGGTTCCGCACCGGTGACCTCGGGTTCCTCGACCCAGCCGGTTACCTTCACCTGACCGGGCGCGCCAACACGATGATCGTCACCGCGGGCGGCAAAAACATTCAACCGGACGAACTCGAGGCGGCTTACGAGGAACACCCGCTCATTCGCGAGATCGGCATCCTGCAGAAGGACGAGCAACTTGTCGCGCTCGTCGTCCCCAAGCTCAGCGAGATTCAGGCGGCCAATGACGAGGATGTCGCGCAAGTGGTTCGCGCGGCCGTCAAGGAACGCTCCAAGCAGCTTCCCTCCTATCAACGCGTCGTTGACCTCGCCATCACCCGCGAACCCCTGCCGCGCACGCGCTTGGGCAAGATTCAGCGCCATAAACTCGTGGAGCGTTTCACGGCGGCCCGTGCGGAACCCGGCAAGGTCGCGGCGCGCCCCGGCCCGTTGCCCATTGCGGAAATGACGGAGGACGACCGCGCGTTGCTCGAAGACGTCGCGGCACGCAAGGTCTGGGATTGGCTGGCGGAACGTTATGCTGACAAACCGTTGTCGCCCGCGACCAGCCCGCAACTCGATCTCGGCATTGATTCGATGGAATGGCTGAACCTCACGCTCGGCATCGGCCAGCGCACGGGCGTCGAGCTGACCGAGGAAGCCATCGCCCGTATTGATACCGTGCGCGACCTGCTCATCGAAGTCGCCAAGGCCGCTGAACAACCTGCCGGCACCGTCATCGCGGAGCCACTGGCGGAGCCAGAGAAAGTTCTGACCGCCGACCAGAAACGCTGGCTCACGCCGCTCAACTCGGTGCAGCGCGCCCTCGCGACCGGCTTGTTTGGCTTGAACCGGTTGCTGATGCGCCTGCTGTTTCGCGTCCGCGTGGAGGAGACGATGCGCTTGCCGGCCGACGGGCAGTTCGTCATCACGCCCAACCACGTCAGTTTCCTTGACCCGTTTGCTGTGGCGGCCGTCCTGACAAACGACCAACTGCGCCGCACCTACTGGGCGGGCTGGACGGGCGCGGCGTTCCGGAACCTGTTCTTCCGCTTTGTCAGCCGCCTCGGGCAGGCGGTGCCCATCGGCCCGGATCGCTCGGTCACGACCAATCTGGCGTTTTGCGCCGCAGTCTTGAAGAAAGGACGCAGCTTGGTCTGGTTCCCCGAGGGCACGCGCTCGGCCACCGGCCAACTGACGCCTTTCCGTCCCGGCATTGGTCATCTCCTTGGCCACTTCAAACTGCCCGCCGTGCCGGTCATGATCCGCGGCGCGCATGAAGCGCTGCCCGTCGGCGCCGCTTGGCCGCGTTTCACGCAAATCACGGTCCAATTCGGCGAGCCGGTCCTGCCGGCCGCGTTGCGGCAGGAAGGCACCGGCAAGACCGAGGAGGAACGCCTCGCCAACGCGTTGCACGACCGGGTGGCGAGACTCGCTTCGTCAGAACGGAAACCCCAGTGAGAAGTGCAGTGTGCCGTCGGGGTCGTGGCGTCGCGGGTTGAGGTTGCGCCCGTACTCCAACCTGACCGGGCCGACGATGGTCTTGAAGCGGATGCCGCCACCGGCGGAGAAGAGCGCTTGCTCGACCGGATAATCAGTGGTGTCACGAGCAAAACCGACGCCATCAACAAAGACCACCAGCGACCACGACGGCGTGAGCATCTGCTCGTATTCGAGATTTCCCTGCGTGTAGGTCTCGGCGCCAATGATGCGGCCATTGCTGTCGCGCGGTGCCGCTTCGCCTTGCCGGTAGCCACGGACGGAGCTTTCGCCGCCGGGGAAAAAGCGTTTGTTGAACGGCAGGTTGTCGGAACCGCCCGCCAGCGTCAACGCGACGCCGTGGTTCAGGCCCAGGTGGAGGAATTGTCCGCGCGCGATGCGGATGTGCAGCGACGTATCAATGTCGACACGTTGGTAATCCACTTCGCCGCCGAGACCAACCGAAGCGAGTTCGAAGTTACCGGCCAATTTGTAGCCGCGTCGCGGCAGCAACGGGTCGTCGCGCTGGTCATGCCGCAGGTCAAGGGTCAACGCCCCGACGCGCGCCCGGCGGACGGTATCCACGATGCCCACGACATCGTTGGCGGTCACGAGCTGGTATTTGTAGCGCAGACTCGCATCGGTTTCGATGCCGTGGAAACGTTTCTGGGAGCCGATGCTGGCGCTGTATTCCTCGCGCGTGAACGAGATTTCCTCGCGCAGAAGTCCCGAGGCATCGACAAACACGTTCACATCTTCACCGATCAACTCCGGCATGGTGTAGAGGTAATCGCCGCTGGTGGACTTGAACGATTGCGTCAGGCGCAGCCGGGAAGTGTGAGCGCGACCGAAGAGGTTGTACTGCTCCAACACCAGCCCACCGCGCAACAGTTCATAGCTGCCAAAACCGGCCATGAGGCTGAGGTTGAGGCGTTTGCCTTCATCGACTTCGTAGATGACATCGCGCGTGCTTTCATCGACGGTTTCGTAACGGGCGTTGACCATGTCAAAGATGCCCAGTCGCGAGAGCCGGTAACGTCCGCGTTCCACCGCGATCCGGTTGAGTGGCTCGCCCTCTTCAATCTTGACCCGCCGCGCCATGACGCTGTCACGCGTGCGCTCGTTGCCGTGAAACTCGACATCGCCAACCATGATGTGGGGACCCGTGCGCACTTGCGCCCGCAAGTCGAGGTGAATTTGGCCATCGACTTCCTCGCGGTCTTGCACCGTCACCACCGCCGTCGCATCGGGATAACCAAGCCGGTACTGCTCGGCGCGCAGACGTTGGACAAGGTCCTGCTGCCAGGCGCGCGAGTAAGGCCGGCGCGGCTGCAACGTCTCCCGGCGGCGGGGTGCATTGGCCGTGTCGGGGATGATCTCGACGGCCACCGAGCGCACGATGCTCTGTTGGCCCTCGTCCACCGTCACCTCGACATCCGCAGTACCGGCCCGGTCGTCGCGGGTCAGTTTGGTCACACGCACCTTGGCGTCGGCGAAACCGAGACGTTCGTAGGCTTCCGTCAGGCTGGCGATGGATTGATCAAGCCGGGCCGGTGTGAAAACGCGGGCGCGCTTCACGGGTAGAAGGAAATCGGCATCCACGAAATACTCCCGCGCCACCCGCTCGCGCATGTTGACGAGGCCGACGAGATCGAGTTGCCGGTAATGGAACAAGACACCTTTG
>JBFZFE010000451.1:0-7695 GCA_041306525.1 Verrucomicrobiota bacterium
GGAATGACGTTGAGTTCAGCCAGCGCACGCTCGAAGAGTTCCAAGTTTTCGGGGGTGTTCTTCACGCTGATCTTACTTGTCCGCTTGTCGTATTTGATCTGGGCCCCTGCGGGGAAGGGAACACCCATGTCGACGAAGAACGCTTTGACATCGCCGCCGGGACTGATCACTCCGGAGGCTCCGCCCATGGCGGTAAAGCCACCGGCACCGGCATCAAAGCCGCCGCCACCACCCCCTGCGGCGACGGGCGTGGCAACAACGGTATCCAACGCGCCCGGTGTCACCGGATAGAACCGCAGGATCATCTGCCCGCTGACCTCATCGATCGGCACGATCAACACGGCGTTGGGCTCAATGCGATACTTCAAGTTGGCCAAAGACGTGACGTATTTGAGTGCCTCGATCATCGGCACGTCCTTCAATGCCAACGTGACCGGACGAACATTCCCACCCGCCGGGGCGGCTTCGGCACCCGGTGCAGGAGCGGGGGCAGTGCTGACGACGCCCGCACCCAACACAATATTGACACCCACCTTGGCCGGGTCGAGTCGACGGGACTCGCTGCTCAGGAACTGGACAACATCACTGATGTTGGCTTCGCGGAAGTTCAAGTCTGGGAAGCGAATCTGATTGAGCTTCTCGAGAATCGCCGCTTCTTCCTTCGAACCGCCAAGCACTTTCCCGCTGGTATTCTGCGGGAGTTGCACTTGCTGGCCGTAGGGCGGCAGCCATGAATCTGCGACCTGCCACATGCGCTCGGCGCGGACGGATTCATAGCCGATCTCAGCACTCTCAATCCGCTGCTCCTGCAACTCAGTCAGGAGACGGAAGGCGTCGTCATTGTAATGATCCAGCAGCAGAACCTGTTTGAAGCGCTTCTCCGCCTCGGCAAACTGACCGGAGTTCATGAGGATGCGTCCCTCGCGAAAGAGCTTCTTGATTTGATCCTTCTTGGCCAAGAACTCGGGAGTCTCATCCAAGTCCGGCACCGTCGGTTCAGCCGTAGCACCTGCGGCAGCCGCGCGGCGACTACGGGCTTCGGCGGCGGAATCCGCCCACTTCAATTTCACGAGAATGTTCTCAGCCGGCAGGTTGTCGCGGTCATGTTCCAAGGATTTCTTGGCCAACTCGCGCGCCCGCGCTGCATTGCCTTCGCGGTAGGCAACATCAGCCAGGCGGTAGTAGGCGACGGTCAATGTGTGCTTGGCGCGGTTGGCGTCAATCTCAGTGGCACGCGCGCGGGGCAGAATTTTGAGGGCCTGCTCCAGCTTGTCAATCGCCTCGGGAAGCTTGTTGTCGTAATAGAGTTTCTGGCCTTCATCGATGAGAAGGCGGGCTTCCATTTGGGCCGCCTCGCGGCGCAATACTTCATCCCGTGCGGCCTGAGAAGCAGGGCCGGCAGGTTGCGCCACTTTCGGCGCCGAAGCTGCTGCGGGAGCAGGAGCGGGGGCTACAACTTTCGGCGGTGCCGCGACGGGCGCGGGTGCCGGGGCGGGAGCCACTGGTGCGACCTGAGGTTCCTCAGGTGTCGCCGGTCGTGGGCCGAAGTTTTGGTTGGCGGCCAGAATTTGCTCATTGGCCATGAGTTTGGCTTGGGCGACGCACAGGCTGCTGATGATCAGCGCCAGACAGATCTTTCTCATTTTGCTCTCCATTTTCCTTTAATCACACGCGGTCATGGCGTGTATCTGCTTCTCCTAACCAGTCATTTTCTGCCACAGCCTCAAGGCGCTGTGGACAAAAGCTTCAGCGTTACTTCCTCCCCGGTTCTGGGGTTGAGGATTAACACCTGCGTTGAAGTGATGTCAACGACTTTGTAGGCCACTCCAGCACAGTCAAAGGTATCTCCCTGCTTGACGAGCACCGGCTCTTCCGGACGGCGACGGCAACGAATCAGAGCTACCGGATTGGGTGCTGAAACACGGTCCAAAACGAGCGTGATCGGTTCTTCATCGGCGCGCGTAAGGGTAAGCTCGGAGGCATCACGCTCCTGCTTCCCAATCCCCGGAACATCCACTTCAATGATTTTGCGCTGGAACTTGGACACTGTGAATTTGTTGGTTTCGGACGGATCAGGAATGGGTTGCCCAATCTCGTTGATGAAATAGGTGCGGCTCTTCGAGCTAAGTTGAAAATTCCGGCCAGTCCCGGCTTCTCTGTCCCAGTTGTAAGCGCGGAAAAGCAACTTGAATTGCTTGGTCTGGACCTGGAGCAATTCCAATGGGGATGGGGTGACGACGGGGCCGTCATTGGTAGGCGGTTTTTCCGGCAGGGGAGCGATCCCAAAGGTGTTGGAAGCCGGGTAGGACCAGCTGAAGGGAGACTCCAGAGCAGTGAGCGCTTGCTTGTAGGCATTCGGATCAATGGGGCGGATGTTCTCGCCCTTGTTTTGCGTCTGCTGGGCGGAATCCTGCACCAGTTTGGTGAGAGCGCCGACACGCAGCGCCAGATAGCCAGCGGTGCCAATCAACACCAGCAAGGCCAGTGCAAGAATGATTTTCTCGTGGTGTTTCTTGAGGAAGTCCATCTCAACGAACCTGCGGGTTTGATTTGTTGGGACGCGGCCGGAATTGCGGGAACTCAATCACGTCCAGGCGCATGGTTACCGCAATCCGTCGAGTCTTCTCCGTTTCCGCGGTGAGTTGCGTCGTGGAGGTCGCTGCTCCCTGCGCGTCCACCTGCAAGCTGCGGATCGCAATGAACCAATCGGCGTGCGTGAGACTGTTGGCGAATCGCTGGAACTCGTCCGGCCCGCTGGCAAACTTGATCTCAAAGGGCAGCGTCGTGTAGAGGCCGCGGGGATCGGTGTTGCGGGCCACTTTCAGCGCATCGTCGTTGTTGCCGGGCTCGATCTCAGCCCGGCGAATGTACACCAGTTCGCTGATCCCATTGGTGATCATCAAATGCGTGAGTTTCTGGACAATCACCACTTGCTTGCCGAGCAGTTCGAGGCACTCCTCTTTCTTGATTGAGGGATCGCGACAGGGAAGCACGTTGGCATAGCGACTGAAACCGAATTTGTAATTGTCGGGCACGATGAGCTTCGGCACCGCCCTGTCGCCCATGGCTTGGTCCCCGAGGCTTTCAACCGTGCGCGATAGGAACTGGGCAAAGTCAATCTCGGATTGTGCCACTGGCGGTTGGATGACCTTCTGCGCGAGGTGCTGCTGCAGGCGCAAGTTGAGTGATTGCAGTTTCTCGAAGTCGGCTTTGACTTTCTGGATGTTTTCCTGGGAGGGGAATGGTTTCTTGCTCTGCAAGGACTGAAACAATTGCTGCTGGGCGGCCAGATCGGCTTCGACGGTTTTCTGAACGGCGACCGCCTTGCGCAACTCCCAGCTGAGAGCGCCCAATCCTGCGACGAATACGACTCCAAAAAGAACGGTGCCGAGATTTTGCTTAAGCCACCGGATGTTCATCTTAAAAGACCAAGGGTTCGGCTAATTTTGCTTTCAAAGTGAAGGAAAAGATGGGCTCTTTGCTCATCAGTGGGGGGGGGACTTCGATTTCGACGCCGTCTTTGTCGAAAAAACCGGAGTTCTTGAGCCGTTCCTTGAATTCATCAACCAAACGCAGGTCGTTGGCTGAATGATTGCCGGCACCCAAAATCCTGATCTCCGTGATCGCCGTGCTGCTCGGGGCCATCTCGGCCGGCCGATCCATCGGCGGACGTGTGCCGCGCGTGCTACCGCGGGGTTTCGGGGGCGGTGTGGCAGCCGGTGTGCCGGTAACGGGATTCACCGATACCAACCACAGATTAGTGGTCAACCGGCCGCCAATGTCTTCCAGAAGCTGCGGCCACCAGGTATGTGAGTCGACTACGGTGGCGATGACATTCATGCGCGCGCGCAACTGGTCCAGCTTCTGTTCTTCGCCTTGCAGCGTGCGTCCCAGTGCCTCCAGTCGCTGCACGCGCGCCCGCACATCCTTCAGTTGGTCCTGCTTCAGTGTGGTCGTCTTGTTGGTGAAAGCGAGCAAGCAGAGAGGAATCAGCAGCAGGCTTACCGCTGCGCCGACAAAGAATGGCTTGCGGCGCTGCAACTGCTTGCGTGCTTGAATCGATTTCGGCAGCAGATTGACTTCGAGAGGACACTCCGACAGGCGCCGCAGCCCGAGCCCAACGACTTCGCCAAAGAAATGAGCGCACTTGCCCAACTCGTCGCGCGAAATGTTCGGGGCGATTTCCACATTGCGAAAGGGATTGAAGTACTGGACCGACACCTGCAGCTTCTCCTTGAAGAAGCGGTCGGTGTAGGGGATCACCGAGCTGCCGCCGGAGAGCAGCATCCTTTCCGGGGCGCTGCCATTCTGCTGCGAGCGGTAGAAGTTGATGGAACGCCCGATCTCCGCATGCAAACGCGTCATGACATTCCGGATGATCTTGCTGACGCGCGCCTGCTGTTCGTCCTCGGGTTCTTCGTAGGCGCCGCCCAAGGCAACAAAGCCTTTGGCCTTCTTCAGAACCTCGGCATCGCGGAAGGGGATCTCAAATTCTGCCGCAATGCTCTGGGTGATGGCATTGCCAGCAATCGGAATGGAGCGGGAAAAGATGCGGTGTTTCTCGATGAACAGCAGGTTCGTCGTGCGGGCGCCGATGTCCACCACCAGCGTGCAGCCTTCATTCTCGCCTTCGTTGTAGCGCACGGCATTGTAGAGTGCCATGGGAGCGACATCGACGGTGTCGGTGCGCAACCCCACTGATTCAATCCCGTCATTGAGATCCTCAATGATGTCGCTTTTGATCGCGAGCAGCACCACTTCGAGTTCGCCCTTCTCCGTGCTGCCGATGAGCTGATAGTCCCAAATGACCTCTTCGATCGGGAAGGGGACATTCTGTTGCGCTTCATACTGAATGATTTGGACGACCTTTGACTCATCGACGGGCGGCAACTTGACGAATCGCGTGAAAACGGACTGACCGGAAACACTGAAAACCACCCGAGCGGCGCGCATGTTGCGTTCACGCAGAGCATTGCGCAGCGTCGAGATGATGAGCGCCTTGCGGTTTTCCTCGTGATCGGGATCAAGGCCCAAGTCGGCGTAATTGAAGTTGGTCAGCCGCAAGCCATGGGTCTTGGAGGCTTGGAATTCGCCGACCTTGACGCTGGAGGCGCCAATATCTAGTGCGAGAATTTTGTCTGAAGCAAGCATCGTGGCTGCTACGTGAAATGGTTGTCTAGGGTGTTGGTTTGATCGGCGCGTACCGTTCCGGAGCCAATGGCGCCCAAGGTGTTTGCAGCGGGCTGAGAACGTAGCCGGCGGTCGGGCTGAACTTCTCCCACCAACGTTCATTGCTGGTCGGTTCACTCCGCTGGTCCATCAAGCGCCCTTGATAGAAAAGTTGCACTGCCACAGCCACGACCCGACCGTTGCCGAAACGCCGCACGGTATTCGGATGCATGTACATGGCGGAATAGTGCTGTTGTCCTTTTTGGACGTTGATGTGGGTCATTTCGCCGCTGAACAGCCGGCGGTCGGCGCCGTCGCCCATCAAAACGTGAAACTTCACCGTGACGTCATCGGCCCACTCAGGCCGGCTCTCGAATTGCGCCTCAATCCGCAGCCAATCGGTGTGGAGAGTTGAGGGGCGGCCACCACCAATCTCGGATGTGCCCGCACCATAGGTCGGGGCTTTGATCAAATCTTTCTTGATATCGCGAACGCGGAAATCCGTGGCGGTGGCAGTCGGACGGGCCGCCTGTCCATTCACCTGTTCGACGGCAAAGGCACTGGCCATGAGAACCGCCAAGAATATTGGTATGTGCCGAAATTTCATAGAATGCTCCTCGTGAAGTATTCGTTGGTTTAACTGCGGCTCGACAACCTCTCGCACGGACGCACTGTAGAAGAGACGCCAAGTACGGTCAATAGAAATTCTGATTCAGGCGCAAAACGGCGGCGTCATTGCCTCTGCGCGTGCGAGTTAGCGGTGTTCCGCAGCGTTGAGCGATTCATTTGGGCCATTCACAGATGAAGCCCTTCGGCATCCAGAAGCCGCTTCCCTCATCCGCCACATCCACCCACTCCCCGTTGTCGTATGTCGCGAGACAATGCTCGTCGTCGCCGTAGTTGTTCGGTTGCTCACTCATCCAACAGGTGTATTCCCACTTCGCCCCGTTCACCCATTTCCAGTCGCCCTCGTGTCCCTCATCCGTGGCGCCCAGGTAAAAGTACCGGCCATCGGCCAGCTTGGCGATGAACTCCTGCTCCGCCGGTGTCTCGATGCAAACCAAGTGGCCGCCCATTTGCTCACAAGCCGCCTTGGCCGTGTGCCAGCAAACATCGTTGTCGAACGTCTTGTACCAGTGTCCGCCAAACGGCACGGCATCGGCCGGTCGACTGGTCGGGAAATCGGCGAGCGCCTTCACATCGACATGTGCTTTGGCCGCGTCCTCCGCTGCGGTGTTCCTGGCCGCTGGCGGGGTTGTCTGGCAACCCACCAGCAAAGCGGCCGTCATAAATAACGAGAGATAACGAATCATGCGCGGACTATCGCCCATCAACCACAATGTGCAACTGTCACTGGGCGAACG
The DNA here is from genome assembly GCA_041306525.1 of Verrucomicrobiota bacterium. Taxonomy (GTDB): domain Bacteria; phylum Verrucomicrobiota; class Verrucomicrobiia; order Palsa-1439; family Palsa-1439; genus JBFZFE01. The sequence continues at coordinate 6,534 of JBFZFE010000451.1, forward strand.
GCTGCCCGCATTCCCGGGCCCAACGCATCACCGCCGCGAATTTCGGCGAACTGGCCTGATCGTCATTCGCAAACTGCAGCAGGCCCCAACTGCCGTACTTGCCCCAGCGACCAACCGATGAGAAATGGCAGAACAAGTCGCCGCCTTGCTGCCGCCAAGCATCAAGATAACGACCGTACAACTCGCCCATTCGTGGATGTGCATTGGCGGCCAGAAACAGCTTTGTCACCGCCTCGTTGTTCTCGCCCCCGCGCACGCCCACCAGGTGTTGCCCTCCTTCGTACGCGATCAGCTTCAGTCCGTGCTTCGCCGCGATTTGCTTCTGGTTCTGCATCGCCGCGGTCGCCTTTGGCAACGCGTTCTTCTCCACGTAATCGAGCACCTGTTCCACCGTCCAGCCCTGCACCTCGCCGGTTGTCAGCCGGCCCTCCCGGGCTTCGACGGGCACCGACAGCCCCATGTACGGCGCAATCGCCAATGCATCCGCATCCTTGCCGGCCTCCGCCAGAATCGCCTCGCTCACCGCGCCCACAGCCGCCTGCGTCGGTAACACCCGCACCAGCCGGTCGCGTCCGCCAAATTCCTTCTCCCAGATCCGGAAAATCTCCACGCTCCGCTGCGCCGTGAACTTCCAGACCGGCTGGTTCATGAACCCGCGCTTGCGTCCCTCTGCCTCGGCGTATTTGTATTGGGCGAACTGCGGGTTCCAGACCTCATTCGAGTATTCGATGTACACCTTCAACTTTGGGTCGAGCTTCGCCTTCACCATCGCCGCGAAGTTGCGCACGTACTCGTCATCGGCCAGGTGCGGCATGCAAAACCACGCGTCGCACTTCAGCCGGTTGCACAAATCGATCAGCCACTCCAACGCCACGCCTTTGCCGCTAAACGTCGCAATCTCCAGCGTCGGCCGCTCCGCCCACCGGCTGATCGTCGAGCCATTCGTGTGCATCCAGTCCATGAACCGCAGACACGCCACCCCGCGCCAGCGATTCAGGAAGACCGGTGACCACGGGCTCTCATGCGTGCCCGGCATGAGCACGCGGATGTTGCGCACGTAATTGGTCGGGTTCGTCTCGCGCAGCCGCAGATGAAAACTGCCCTTGCCGGCATCAACCTTTACCAGCAGCTTGCCGGGCGCGTTTGAAACAATCGTCGCCGC
>JBFZFE010000452.1:0-2593 GCA_041306525.1 Verrucomicrobiota bacterium
AAATCGACATACCCCAGCTCGTCTACCACGCCCGCAAGAGCTGGCCCCGGGAAGCCCGCCCCAAGGGCATTCTCGGGTCCTGTGACATGGCGCTCAGACACGACACCTGCAGTGCCATGGGGGCCTCCGAGGAGGACTTCCGTTTCGTGGTGGAGGATGTACTGGAGGAATATCGCCAAGGCCAACCCGAGTTCAACGACATGCCGGCGCCTCTGAACAAAATGGGCGCTGAATTTTTTCTGAACCAGAACTCCCGGGAACCGGTGACCGAGCCCGATGAGATGGTGCCGCTGTGGAAGGTCCTGCACGCCGTCGGAGCCGACTGGACTTACGGCACCAAGGGATGGGGGGGCGAAAACTACTGCATGTTCTTGGCCGACGATGATGCCTGGAAACACATCGTTCAGGTTAAGGTCAAAGCCGTGGAAGACCTCCGGTGCAAGGTCTGGCTCAATACGGAGTGAGGGCATGAACTCTTTGCAGTCCGGGCCGGACTGAAAAAATACAACATCCCTTACAACTTCGAGATCAAGAGCATCATCCAATACTATGCCCAGTGGATCCGCGACGGCAAGCTGAAGGTCAACTCGGATTGGAACAACGATCTGAGGGTGAAGTTCACGGTCCAGGACCCCTGCCAGCTGGTGCGCAAGAGCTTCGGCGATCCGGTGGCGGAAGACCTGCGCTTCGTCGTCAAGACGGTGGTGGGTGAGGAGAACTTCATTGATATGCAGCCCAACCGCTCCAACAACTACTGTTGCGGGGGGGGTGGCGGTTATCTCCAATCGGGCTATACCGAGGCACGCCGTCAATACGGGCGGTTGAAGAGCGACCAGATTATGGCCACCGGCGCCCACTATTGCATTGCCCCTTGCCATAACTGCCACGCGCAGATCCACGATCTGAGCGACCATTACCAGGGGGGCTGGCACACGGTGCATCTGTGGACGATTCTCTGCTTGGCCATGGGGGTGCTGGGGCCGAACGAACGCGCATATCTGGGGGACGACCTCAGGGATGTTTTGGTTTTTCATCCGGAGACGGTCAACCGATAGGACGTACCGCGCTGTCCTGCGGGCATCACGATTCATTGCCCCTGCAGCCGGGCGGCGGGAAGAATACGGCGCAAGCCGAGAAAATTTCAGCGAGTGAGCTGCCACAGGAGGCATCATGATCGTTGCCAAGCGCAAGCCGTTTGATGAAATCATGGAGTTGATCCAGAGCTACAAGAAAGTGCTGATCGTGGGCTGCGGAACCTGCGTCGCCGTCTGCCTGGCCGGCGGGGAAAAGGAAGTGGCGGTTTTGACTGCCGAGCTCGATATGGGACGCAAACTGAAGGACAACCCGATCGAGCTGGGATCCATAACTTTGGAGCGCCAGTGCGATCGCGAATATCTCGCCCAGCTGGACACCATGGCGGGTCAATTTGACGCCCTTCTTTCTATGGCGTGCGGGGTCGGCATCCAGTTCCTGGCCGAGCGCTTCCCCGATAAACCCGTATTTCCGGCGGTAGACACCTGCGGGCTCGCCGTCAACCAGGATGTCGGCTGGTATGAGGAGCGCTGCCGCTCTTGCGGACGGTGCGTGCTGGGTCTTACCGGCGGTATTTGCCCGGTCACCATGTGCGCCAAGGGGCTTTACAACGGTCCGTGCGGGGGGACCAACAAAGGCAACTGCGAGATCAGCGCAGACCAGCCCTGCGCTTGGTTTATGATCTATGAGCGTCTGAAAGCCCAGGGCCGGCTGGGCTGTATCTTGGAACTGGCGCCTTCCCAAGAATGGAAGGATACGACACCACGGACACTGACCCAGCCCGGCTACAAGAAACCGGAAAAGGCCAAGGCGTAGCGCAGCGATTAAGGTCCAACTTCACTATTCTGCCAGAGGGTGCGCATATGAAATCAGGAAGCAATCTTGAAAAAGTTCTCAGAGCCGGTCATTTTGCTTTTACCGGAGAGCTGGGCCCCCCGCGGGGCGCCCATTCGGAAGAGGTTCGCAAGAAGGCATCGCATCTTAAAGGCCAGGTGGACTCCGTGAACATCACCGACAACCAGACGGCCGTGGTCCGCATGGCCAGCTGGGCGGCCTGCCTGCTCTTAATCCAGGAAGGTATCGAGCCCAACTTCCAAATGGTCTGTCGTGATCGCAACCGCTTGGCCATGCAGGCCGACATTCTGGGAGCTTCGGCCCTGGGCATCCGCAACATGCTTTGTCTTTCGGGTGATCACTGCCAATTCGGCGACCACCCCACCGCCAAAGGGGTTTTCGATATCGACTCCATGCAGTTGATCAGCATGGTCAAGTTGATGCGCGACGAGGGCAAATTTCTCAGCGGGGCCGAAGTGGACGGAAAGCCGCAGATCTTCATCGGAGCCGCCTCCAATCCATTTGCGGATCCCTTCGAGTGGCGCGTTCACCGTCTGGCCAAAAAGGTCAAGGCCGGGGTCGATTTTATCCAGACCCAGTGCATTTACAACATGGCTAAATTCCGGGAATTTATAAAGCAGGCAAATGACATGGGACTGACTGAAAAGGCGTATATTCTTGCCGGAGTTACGCCGCTGAAGAATATCGGCATGGCAAGATATTTGCA